>NZ_JAUSBZ010000058.1 GCF_030651755.1 Phenylobacterium sp.
CGATGCTGGTGGCATCGATATGGATGGAGCGCTTGATCCTGCGGCCGCCGGCCTGCACCATGCCTCTCCAGTTCCTGAAGGAATCTGATATGAGGGCGTAGGAGGGGATGGTGGTGATGGTCTTGTCGAAATTCTGGATCTTCACCGTGTGCAGCGCCAGGTCGATCACATCGCCATTGGCGTTGAGCTGCGGCATCTCGATCCAGTCGCCGACCCGGATCATGTCGTTGCTGGTCAGCTGCACCGAAGCGACCAGGGACAGGATGGTGTCCTTGAAGACCAGCAGCAGGACCGCGGCCATGGCGCCCAGGCCGGAGATCAGCAGCAGGGGGGAGCGATCAAGCAGGGTGGCCACCACCAGGATCGCGGCCGCCAGATAGAGGATGATCTTGCCGACCTGGATATAGCCCTTGATGGGCCGCTGCCGGGCTTCGGGTCGGCGGGAATAGAGGGCGTTGATCAGGTTCAGGCCGCCGGTGATGGCCAGGAACACCGTCAGGATCATGAAGGCGGCGGCCACGTTCCGCACCACCGTCTCGGCGGCGGCCGGCAGGTGGGGCACCAGCAGCACCGCCTGATAGATCACGATGGCCGGCGCCACATTGGCCAGGCGGGCGATGACCTCGTGGAAGAAGGTCTCCGCCTCTTCTCTCAGGGACAGGCTGAGGGCCCGGCGAACAATCCGCAGAAGCACGTGATGGGTCAGCCAATTGACCACGGCGGCGAGGATCGCCAGGACGCCAAGCCCGATCAGGGTCTGCAGGTAGGGATAGGCGTTGAGGCCGACGAGGGCCTGGTCAATGTCCAGCATGGGCCGGTCCTAGAGGAGGGTGGCCTTCCCCGGCAAGGCCTTCCGGCCTATTTCTCCCCGTGGCGCTCCGCCACCAGCACGGCCTGGGCGAGGCCCATGAATTCGTCGAGGGTGAGGGTCTCGGCCCGGCGGACAGGGTCGATCCCTGCGGCGGCGCATAGATCTGCGCCCCCGAGGGGCTTGAGGCTCGCCCGCAGCATCTTGCGCCTTTGACCAAATGCAGCCTGGCTGACCCGCTCAAGGGCCGCCAGCAGGGGCGTCGGCGGCCGGTCTGGCAGGGGGTCGAGGCGGACCACGGCGGAGTCGACCTTGGGCGGTGGGGTGAAGGCCCGGGCCGGCGCCTCCATCACGATCTTGGCTTGGGTGGTCGCCTGGGCGAGGACGGCCAGACGGCCATAGGCGTCATCCCCTGGACGGGCGACGATCCGCTCAGCCACTTCCTTCTGGAACATCAGGGTCATTGAGGCGGGGCGATAGGGGCCGGTCAGCCACTTGATCAGGAGGGCCGTGCCCACATTGTAGGGCAGGTTGGAGACTATGGTCAGCGGCGCGCCGGCGGCGAGGGCGCCCTCATCGACCTTCAGCGCGTCGCCCATCTGAATGGTCAGCCGGCCTTCGGAAACGGTCGTAAGGTCATTGAGGATCGGGAGAAACCGCGCGTCCTTCTCAATGACGGTCACGTCAGCCCCGGCCTCCAGGAGCGCACGGGTCAGGCCGCCGGGGCCGGGGCCCACCTCCAGAACCGGGCGTCCCTCCAGGGGGCCGGCGAGCCGGGCGATCTTGCGGGTGATGTTCAGGTCGAGAAGGAAGTGCTGGCCCAGGCCCTTGTCGGCCATCAGCCCGTGGGCCTCCAGGCTCTGTCTTAGGGGGGGGAGATTGGTCAGCGCGCTCATTGCCGACGGTCGGCGATCTCTTTGGCCAGGCGGATCGCCGCGATCATGCTGTCGGGGCGCGCCTGGCCGCGGCCGGCGATATCAAAGGCGGTGCCGTGGTCAGGGGAGGTTCGCACGATGGGCAGTCCCAGCGTGACATTCACCCCGCCCCAGAAGTCGAGCATCTTGAGCGGAATGAGGGCCTGGTCGTGATAAAGGCAGAGGACAGCATCGGACTTGGCGCGTGCGGCCTCGTGAAACAGGCTGTCGGCGGGGCTTGGCCCGACGGCGTTCACGCCCAGATCGCGCAGGGACCTTACGGCAGGGCCGACGATCTGAATTTCCTCCCGCCCGATGGTCCCGCCTTCGCCCGCATGGGGATTCAGCGCCGCCACAGCCAGGCGCGGCGATTCTATGCCGAAGTCCCGCCGCAGGGCCTGGGCGGTCACCAGGCCGGCATTGACGATCTTTTCCACAGAAAGACTGGCCGGGACCTCCGCCAAGGGCATGTGGACGGTCACCAATGAGACACGGAGGCCTGGGGCGGCCAGCATCATCACAGGCCCTCGGGCGCCGTCAAATCGGTGAGCCAGGGTGAGTTCACCCAGAAATTCTGTATGTCCGGGGAAGGAAAACCCGGCGCCATAGAGGCTTTCCTTGGCGATCGGGGCGGTCACCACGCCGCCGACGGCGCCCGACAGGGCGAGGCCTACGGCGGTTTCGATCCAGGCGATCACCGCCTTGGCCGCACGGGGCGAGGGCGCCCCGGCCACGACGGGCTCGAGCAGGGGAATGTCGATGACCGGCACGGCGTGGGGGAAGGTGCGGGCGGCGTCCTCCGCCGTGCTAATCGGCCGGACGAGACCTGTCGTCCCGCTGGACGCAGCGGCCACCTGCCCCAGATCTCCGACCACAAGGAAGTGCGGTCCTGTGTGGCGAAGTGCGCTCCAGGCCTTGAAAACAATCTCAGGGCCGATCCCGGAGGGGTCTCCCAGACTGACGGCCAGTGGGCGGTTCTTCACCGGGTCTCAAGGGTGGCTGCGTTTCGGAGGTCACGCATGTAACGCCGGGCGATGAGCCCGAGTTGCTCGAAGAACAGACGCCGTTCGACCATCTGGGGCGACAGCTCGGCCCCTCCAGAGGCGCGCTTGCCGCAAACCGCGACAATGTGCATGCCGGCTTCTGTGCGAATGGGCTCGGAGAGTTCGCCAATCTGCAGGCTCTCGGCCGCGGTCCTGAAGGCCGGCGCCAGATCGCCGATCTCCGCCTCGCCCAGGTCACCGGCGATCACGCCGGCCTCCCGGCTAGCGACAGCTTCAAGGTCGTCGCAACCTGTAATCTGCGACCGCAGAGACATGAGCCGCGACCGCGCGGCGGAGACCTGGCTCTCTGGAGCGCTGGCCGGAACCCCGATCGCCGCCTGCTTGAGGCTGACCACCGTCGCGCCAGCGCCAGACCGCTTGTCGCGGAGATAGACGATGTAGACCCCGTCGGACACCGGAATTGGGCGCGAGAGCTGACCGGGCCGCATCTGATCGAGGGCCTGTTCCACCTCGGCGGGCATTTCGCCAGGGCCGATCCAGCCAGCGTCGCCGCCGGCCGCCGCCGTCGGGGCGGCGGAGAACTGCCGGGCGACGGCCTGGAATGGCGCGCCCTGTTGCATCTGGCTGACCAGCTGCTCAGCGCCGCGAAGGGCCGTATCCATTCCGCCCACGCGGGCGCTGTCGATGAACACCTCGCTCACCTGGAACTGTGGACGCGTGGCCTGGGCCCGCTGCTGCTGCAGCACCGCCTGCACCTGATCATCGCCGATCCGAAGCCGCGAACCATAGCGGCCCTGAATCCAACGTTGCCAGCTGGCCTGGGCGCGCAGCTGTTCGCGCAGGGATCCCAGGACCCCCTGACTGCGGAGCATGGAGGTGAACTGCTCGGCCGTCATCTCATTGCCCGCCGCAAGCTCGGCGATTTCGGCGTCGACGTCCTCGTCGCTGGCGATGATGCTGAACTTCTGCTGGCGCTCAACCCGACGAAGTTCCTGAAGCTGCAAGGCTTCATCCACGAGGGAGACCAGGGCTTCCTGCTGGATTTGCGGCAGGTTCTGCTCGGTCGGCTGAACGCCGGTGGTGGCGATCAGCAGCCGCATCCGCTGGGCGAGGTCGTAGGTCGAGATGATCTCGTCATTGACGACCGCAGCGGCATACTCGGACATGCCCGCGGCGGGGGCGGGACGCGCAGGCGCCTCGTCCTGGGCGAACGCAACGCCGGAGAGGGCGCCGGTCGCCAGGAGAGCCGCAAGGGCGACGCCGCAGGCCGCACGGCCGCGAACTGAACGCGCAGACAACATCGCTTGGGTCATTCCTTCGTGGCGGCTCAAAGCGCCGCTGGTCCTAATTGGCATAGATAGGTTCGCCCAATGTGGCGAGGGTTAGGCGCACGGCTACGGACTCGCTGGGGCCTAGCCGTCCAACAACCGTGTCCTCGCGCCGATAGATGACTTCGATCCGTGTGCACTCGTCCCGATAGACCACTCCGATGTCGCGCACCACCCAGCCGTTCTGCACCATGTCCCGATTTCCGTAGGCGGTGACGCCCCAGTTCTGGGTCAGGAACACCTCTCCGCCCACGTCCAGATTTTCGCGTTTGACGCCGTTGATGTCGAGATCATCCCAGAGGTAGCGGAAGAAGCCTGATCCCCGGCCAAGGGACACATTGGCGCCGGTCTCAGCCCGCCGAACCTCCAGGGTATCGGCGTCCAGTCGAGCGCGGCCAAAGGCCGATATGCCACGGATCGGCTGGGCCTGGGCCGCGACGATCCAGTCTGATTGGGTGTCGCGCAGGCCTGTCCGCTCGGGAAAGGCCTGTTCTTCCCGGTCCCGGAAACTCCGGCCCACCAGCACCGTCGCGCGGCGCCCGTCATCCCAAAGAAGATTGGCCCGCGCAGCGACGCTCGCCCGAAGCCCACCCTCCATCAGGTCATAACCGGGGAAGCGGTCGGTCATGAGCAGGTTGGTCTCGTCAAATTCGAAGGCCAGGCTGTCCTCATCCAGGTAGGTTGGAGCGCCATTGGCGTCGACGCCGACCTGGATCTGGTGGGGGCGGGGGGAGGCCGACACCTGGATCAGAGGCTCAAGGACCGCCGTCATATTGTTGAAACGACGATAGAAGGGCCAGCTCACGTCCGCGCCGGCCGTCGCCATGCCGCGGGTCGTGGTGCGGCTCCCGAAGCCTTCCGAGGGCACATCACCCAGGCTGTAGGCGTCGCCGCGCAGATTGACAAAGGGCTCCAACCGCAGGCCGGCGGGGGTGGTGAAGGTTCTGCGCCAATCAGCCTGGGCCACCACGCGTCGGCTGTCGAGGCCAGGAACGCGCAAGGCCGCTGTGCTGGTGGGAGAGAGGTCCCGTTCCAACGCCACGGCGTTGGCCTGCAACCGGAGACGCCCCCCGGCTAGCCGCACGTCGGGAGTCCACCGGCCCTCGATCAGCGGGGCGACGGTGGGGAAGGTGCGGTCATCATCCCCGGGGCGCAGGCCCTGGATATCGAAGGCCGCGGCTGAGAGATAGGAGCGTTCATCCTGGCGGATGGCGTAGACTTGGGAGATCAGGCGCCGGTCGTCGGCGATGTAAGGGCCGCGGGACTGATAGACGTCGCCGATCTCGTACTTGTCGAACAGCAACCGGTCCGACACCCGTTCGGCGGTGAACCCCCAGTCCCAATGCTCGTCGATCGCGAAGGCGCCGCGGGCCAGAATATAGCTGCGGGATGTGGCGTCCCCGAACTGCCCAAAGGAGTCGAAGTCCTCAGCATAGGTGTAGCCGCCGCGGACATCGATCTCACCCGAATAGAACCGCTTTCGATACCGGGCGTTCAGGAACGGCTCGACCTTGGCGTTAATCTGAGGGCTGAGGGTGAGGTCGGAATAGTCTGAAAGAACAAAAAGATATGGCTGTTCGTAAGAGAAGCCGCGGCGATCTGAAGCGGAGATGTCCGGCATCAACAGGCCCGACTTCCGCTCCGCCTGCGGGTCGGGGTGCCAGAACAGGGGCAGATAGAAGACCGGCGTCCCGAACAGGCGGAAGACCGCATGGCGGTAATAGATGAGCTGCCGTTCCCGATCCTGCACCACCTTGTCAGCCTGGATCGACCAGGTGGGCGCCTTGGACTCATTGTCGGCGCAGATGTCGCACGGGGTATAGATAGCGCGGTTGAGCTCGTTGATGTTCTCGTTGCGGCGCACCGCGCTGGCCGCCGCCAGCTTGACGTTCTGAGGCAGGCGGGCCGAAAAGCCGCGGGCGACGCCCGCCCGCATCTGGTCATCGAGCACGATTTCCCGGGCGAATTCGACGCTGCCGTCGGGGTTCAGAATCTCGACATTCGCCGCTTCGAGCAGGCCTTGGCCCTCGTCATAGACCAGGGAATCGGCGCGTAGGTTGCGGTTGTCATAGCGCGCTTCAACCCCACCGGTGGCGGTGGTGCGGGCCTTAGGATCATCGCGCAGGATCGTTTCAGCCTCGAGATAGATGGCGCCGGGCGGCAGACCATCGGCGCCCAGCGTCGGCACGGTCTGAGCCGCCACCGTCCCTGCGCACAGGCTCGCCAGCGCAGCCCCGGTCAGGAGGCTGAGCTTGACCGAGGCGAACGATGTGCGCCGAGGTGAAGTCTTCAAGCGTGAAATCCCTTCTGGCCGCGGCCCCTGTGCAGGGAATAGCGGCGTGGCGGCGTCTTTCAACCGTCTTCGGTGTAGCAGAGCAGGGTGAGGCCCGACAGCAGGGCGATAATCGGGGGCGCCCAAGCGGCTGCGGCCAGGGGAATGATAGCCGCGTTGGCCAGGGCGCCGGCGAACTCATTCAGGAAGAAGAAGACAAAACCCAGGGCCACACCGGCCCCCGCCAGTCCCGCCATGCCGCCCAGACGCGCCAGGCGTAGGGAGAAGGCTGCCGCCAGGATCGTCATGGCTGCGAACAGGAGGGGTGTGGCCAGAAGTTGATGAAAGCGAAGTTGGTACCGGCTGGCGCTGAAACCGGCTTGCTCGGTGGTTCGGATCGCAGCCGGCAGCCGCCAAAAGGCGATCGCCTGGGGAGAGGCGAAGCGCTCCAGCGCCGATTCGCTGTCGAGACTGGATCTCAGGGACAGGCTCTCCGAGCGGACTGAGCTCTCGCCCGCCGCCGCCTCGCGGACGTCGGTCAGCCGCCAGAACCCCGGTAACAGACGAGCTTCGGCCGCTTCCAGACGGCGTTGGAACTGCGGAATCCCATCCTCATTCTTCTGGTAGATGAACAGGGAGACGGCACGCAGGACCACGGTCCCGTCGATGATCTCCCGGTCCTTGGCATGGATGACGATCTGGCTGCGCTCGTCGCCCTGCCGCAGCCAGATGTCGTCCGGGGCGTCGACCAGATAGTTGTCCATGATCCGCGCCCGCTCCAGGCCGAACCGCGAATTGGCCGCCGCCGCCAGGGGGTTCAGCAGGGAGACTGAAATGGCCCCGATGATCGCCGCCGCCGCCGCCGTGGGCAGGATGAAGCGCCAAGCCGAAACCCCGGCCGCACGCATGGCGACAAGTTCGCTGCGCCGATTCAGGCTGACATAGGCGGCCATGCAGCCAAACAGGAAGACGAAGGGCAGCAGCACCAGGATCAGACTGGGGGCGCCCAGGGCGGTCAGCCCGAACAGCTCCACAACGCTGACCTCGGTGCGTCCCCCGATGGAGCGGGACAGCTCGACGAACTGAACCAGCACGATGACAGCCGTAATCACCGCCAGGGCGACGCCGACGCTCAGCAGGCTGCGGGAGAGGACATAGGCCTCGATCCGACCAAATCTCATGCCCCACCCTCCGCTGCGACGACGGGTTTCGGGCGTCTCTTCCGGATATCGATGAAGCGGGTCACCTTCTGTCGGAACAGCCCGCGCAGCGCCAAGCCGATCGCCAGCAGGGGCACGGCGTATTGCAGCACATTGAGCCAGGCGCTGGCCTCGGAGGCCGCCTGGACGACGAAGCCCAGGATGCGGGTCACCGCGGCGGCGGCTCCGGCCCAGGCGATGCGCCGACCATAGCCCATGCGGTCATAGCCGCCCCCCAGAATGGCGGCCAGGGCCATGGCCATGAAGGCGATATTGTACAGGGGCGTGGCCAGGCGAGCATGCCCCTCGGCCAGCATGTCCAGTCGGTTCCGCCGTTCCCAGTCCTGTTCCAGGTCGGGAAAAAACAGCTCATGGAGATAGCGGTCCGATGGCTTGTAGTGGACCAGCTCCTCGGACGCGACCAGGGGACCCAGGTTGAAGATGTACTCATCGAAGGTCAGGTAGTTCAGCACGCCGGTAGCGCTGAACTCCTGGGTGGAGCCGCGAGACATCACCAGCACGGGGGTTCCGCCGCGGGTGGCCATGCGCCCCTGGTCAGCGGTGTAGGTGGTGGCCGCGCCGTCGCTTTCGGCCACGTGAATGAACAGGTTGCCCATGCGACCGCGGCTGTCGACGCTCTGGGCGTAGACGGTCAATCCTGGGGCGGGCTCGGTAAACTCGCCCTCGCGGACCAGGGTGGCGGCGAGATCGGTGCGCACGTCAAACAGCGTTTCGCGCAATTCCCGATAGGCGGCGGGCTGAATGAAGAGGTTCAGCACCAGGGCCAGCAGGGCGAGGATGACCGCCAGGCGCAGGGGAGGGGCGATAACCCGCCAGCGACTCATGCCGCCCGCGAAGCAGACGACGAGCTCCTGCTCGCTCTGCAAGCGGTTCAAGGCGACCAGGGCTGCCACAAACAAGGCTAGCGGCAGCACCATGTTGATCAGCTGCGGCATGGCCAGCAAGGTGATCTTGAGGAAGACCCCAGCGCTCTGGCGCTGGTTGATGATGACGTCGAGGGCCGAGAGGCTCTGGCTGAGCAAGGCCACTGCGGTGAGGGCGAGCGTCGCCAACAGGGTGGGACCCAGGAGCTGGCGCAGCAGGTATCGGTCGATCAGGCGCATGGAAAAAAGGCGTCGCCGGGCTGATTTGGCGCGCCCTTGGCGCGAAGCTGTTCTAAACCATGCGTCGCCGCGCCACACAACCGCCGCAGGTGACGCCAGACTGGGCGCCCTGGCGGTGGAGCGCCTTCAGCTTTGCTTTGGTTGAGATATCGCATGGACATTCAATTCGTCACGGCCGCTTCGGAAATCGCCGAAAAGTCGGCGCTCGCTCTCATCGTCTTCGAAGGCGCCACCCTTTCCGGGGCGGCGGCCGAGGCTGACCGGCAGGCCGGAGGTGTGGTCGCCCGCGCCCTGGCGCAAGGGCGCTTCACTGGCGCCAAGGGTCAGATCCTGGACCTCGCCGCCCCCGCGGGCCACAAGGCCGAGCGTCTGCTCCTGGTCGGCGCCGGCAAGCGCGAGGCTTTCGACGAGGTCGGCGCAGAGCATGCGGCCGCCAGCGCCTATAACGCCGTCAAGCTCTCGGGGCTGGCGACTCTTCGGGTGGCCTTCGCCGATGAGACGGCTGCTCAGCCCGAGCGCGCCGCCCTGGGGGTTCGTCTGGCCGCCTACCGTTTTGATCGCTACCGGACCAAGGAAGCCGCCGACAAAAAACCGTCGGTGCTCAAGGGTGAGTTCGTCTGCGCCGACATCGAGGCGGCCAAGTCTGGATTTGTCGCCCAATCGGCCCTGGCCGACGCCATCGCCTTCGCCCGCGACCTGGTTTCCGAACCCCCGAACGTTCTCTATCCGGCCGAGTTCGCCCGTCGTGTGAAGGCGTTGGAGAGCCTTGGCCTGGAGGTCGAAATCCTCGGCGAGGCCGAGATGGAGAAGCTCGGCATGGGATCGCTGCTTGGCGTTGGCCGCGGCAGCGCCAAGGACAGCCAGCTGGCCATCATGCGCTGGAACGGCGCCTCTGATCCCAAGGCCCAGCCGATCGCCTTTGTGGGCAAGGGCGTTTGTTTCGACACGGGCGGTATTTCAATCAAGCCGGCCGACGGCATGGAAGACATGAAGTGGGACATGGGCGGCGCCGCCGCCGTGGCCGGTCTCATGCACGCCCTGGCCGGCCGCAAGGCCAAGGCCAATGTGGTCGGCATCCTGGGGCTTGTGGAAAACATGCCCGACGGCGACGCTCAGCGCCCCGGCGATGTGGTCACCAGCATGTCGGGCCAGACCATCGAGATCATCAATACCGACGCCGAAGGCCGCCTCGTCCTGGCGGACGCCCTCTGGTACTGCCAGGAGCGTTTCAAGCCGAAGTTCATGGTCGATCTGGCCACCCTGACCGGCGCCATCATCATCAGCCTCGGCAACGATTATGCCGGCGTGTTCTCCAATAATGACGAGCTGGCCGACAATCTGCTGGCCGCCTCCAAGGCAGAGGCCGAGCCCCTGTGGCGCATGCCGCTGCCGGCCGCCTACGACAAGCAGATCGACAGCATGATCGCCGACATGAAGAATACCGGGGGGCGGCCGGGCGGCTCGATCACCGCGGCGCTCTTCCTGCAGCGGTTCGTCAACGGCCTGCCCTGGGCGCACATGGACATCGCCTCCACCGCCTGGAAGAAGCCGTCGAGCGTGCCGACCATCCCCGAGGGCGCCACCGGCTATGGTGTCCGGCTGCTCAACCGCATGGTCGCCGACAAGTACGAGGACTGACGCAGCCGAGAGCGGAGGTCGCCCGGTGCGGTTCGTGCTCTTGCACAGCCCCTTGCTTGGCCCGCTGACCTGGCAGGCGGTGGGCGACGACCTGCGCGCCCGCGGGGCCAGGGCTGAAACACCGGCATGGCCGGTGCTCTCTCAGGTGAGCGGGAGCTTCTATCGCACCCTGGCCACCAAGCTCGCCCGGGCGGTGGACGAGGCCGGAGACGACCCGCTCATCCTCGTCGCCCACAGCGGCGCGGGCGCCCTGGTTCCGGCCACGGCGGCGGCCCTTTCGGCGCCGGTCGCCGCCACCATTCTGGTTGACGCCATTCTCCCGCATCCCGGCCAGTGCTGGCTCGACACCGCCCCGCCCGCCCTGCGGCAGGATTTGACCCTGGGCTCCCAGGGCGGCGAGCTTCCCACTTGGGATGCATGGTGGCCCCCCGGGGCCCTGGCGCGGCTGATCCCCGACCCTGGACTTCGGAACGCCCTGGTTGCGGAGCTGACGCCCTTGCCGCTCGCCTATTTCGAGGAGGCCGCCCCCCAGGGCGAACTCACAGGCTCTGGCGCCTATCTGCAGCTGAGCGGGGCCTATGAGGACCAGGCTCAGGCCGCCCGTTTGCTCGGCTGGCGGGCCCGCAGGCTGCAGCTCAATCACCTCTCGCCGCTGACCGCCCCAAAAGAGGTCGCAGCTCTCCTCTATGCGCTGGGGCAGGAGTTGCTGGAGGTCCGGCATGGCTGATCCGGCCTGCGAGGTCTGGTTCTATCATATGGAGCGGTCGAGCCTGGAACAGGTGCTGCCAGACCTCCTTGAGCGCTCCCTGGCGCGCAATTGGAGGGCCATCGTTCGAGGACGCCAGAGCGATCGAATCGAGCGCCTGGATGAGCTGCTTTGGACCTATCGGGACGAGAGTTTCCTACCCCATGGTCTCGCCGAAGAACCCCATGCGGCGCTGCAACCGGTGATCCTGACCACCCAGATGGACAATCCGAACGGTGCGGATGTGGTCTTTCTGTTGGACGGGGCGGACGCTGGCGACCTTGATGGGTTTGTCCGCTGCATCGTCCTGTTTGACGGCCGCGATGAGGCGGCCCTCGCCACAGCGCGGGCGCAATGGCGTGCGATCAAGACATCTGGGCTGCCGGTGAGTTACTGGAAACAAATGGCCCGCGGTTGGGAGAAACAGGCATGACACGCAAGCTCGCATTCGCCCTGGGCGTCAGTCTTCTCATGCTCGGCGCTTGCGCCAGCGAGGGGCCGGGCCCCGCGCCGCCGCCAAACTACCCGGCGCCACAGCCGCAGCCGCAGCCGGCGCCGCCCGCTGATCAGTGCGGAGCCGCCGCGGCGCAGCGTCTTGTGGGCCGCCACCGGAGTGAAATCCCTGTGCCGTTGAATCCGGGCCTTCAGCGGGTCGCCTGCACCACATGCCCGGTGACGATGGACTTCCATCCCCGTCGCCTGAACTTCTTCTACGAGGCCGCCACCGGCGTCATCAAGGAGGTTCGCTGCGGCTGACCGCCATGGCCCTAGTCCCGAGGCGGCCGGCGCAACCAACGGGCGATGATGGCGAAGGCGGCTGGCGCCACCAGCACTGCGGCCAACAACAGATAAATCACCCGCGCCCAATCTGGCATGGTGTTGATCCTTCCTCAGCCCCTGGGAGAGGATGAGGCGCCAGCCAGCACCATGTCCAGGGCGCCCAGGAGGCGCTCCAGCTCAATGGGCTTGGGGGTGAGGGCGTCCATGCCCGCGTTCAGATATTCACGCTCATGATGCGACATGGCGTTGGCGGTGAGGGCGATTATGGGGGTCCTTGGGCGGCCCTCGGCCTCCTCACGGGTCCGGATCAGCCGAGTCGCCGTCGGGCCGTCCATGATCGGCATCTGAACGTCCATCAAAATGGCGTCCCATTGGCCATCGGCCCAGGCGGCGACTGCAGCCTGGCCGTCATCGACCAGGTGAAGATCGATCTTCAGGGGCGAGAAGAGGGTCTTCAGCACCAGCTGATTCATCGGATTGTCTTCGGCCGCCAGAATGCGCAGGATCTGGCGGTCGTCCTGGGCGTCCAAGGGCCGACTGTCCTCAAGCGCAGCTTGGGTCGCGGGCGGCGCCGCCACGGTCAGGGGGAGCTTGACCGTAAAGACCGACCCCCGACCGACCACGCTTTCAACGCCGATCGTCCCCCCCATCAGGGCGCACAGGTCCCGGCAGATGGCCAAGCCCAGGCCAGACCCGCCGAACCGTCTGGTTGTGGTGGCGTCGGCCTGGACGAACTTCTCAAACAAGGCGCCGAGCCGTTCGGGCGCGATGCCCGGACCCGTGTCGGTCACAGCCATCACAAGCTGTCCATCCTTGGCGGCTACTGAGACCTCAACAGAGCCCCGGGCGGTGAACTTCACGGCGTTGGAAACCAGGTTATACAAAATCTGCCGGACCCGCGTGGGGTCTCCGCGCCAGTAGGCCGGCGCCTCAGGGTCGATCGCCAGGCTGAAATGGAGATCCTTTTCCGCCGCCAGGGTGGTGAAGGTGGCGCGCGCGCCTTCTGCGATGAGCGCGATGTCCACCAGGCCATCTTCAAGCTCAAGCCGCCCCGCCTCGATACGGGACAGGTCCAGGAGGTCGTTCAGCAGGATGAGGAGCGTCTCCCCGGCCTGGCGGATGACGGCAAGGCGCTCCTTCTGGGGCTGGGGCAGATCTTCGCGGGCCATCGCCTGAGCCATGCCCAGCACACCATTGAGCGGCGTGCGGATCTCATGGCTCATGGTGGCGAGGAAGGCGCTCTTGGCCAGATTGGCGGCGTCCGCCTGGTCTCGGGCGCGCTTCAGATTGGTGTTCAGATTGCGCAAGCGTCGTTCGGACCGCTTCAGATCGGCGATGGACTGGGTGAAAATCACTACCCGCACCGGCCCATCCCCGACAAAGCGCGAGGCGCTGAGCCGGAACCACTCGCCACTTATCGCCTCATAGGCGCGGGTGAAGGTTTCCTTTTGCCCGTCTATCACCGTGCGGACGCCGCGTTCCAGCGGGCGGCCATGGCCGCCTGGAAGCCGCCGGAAAATCTCGAACAGGTTCAGCTGGGGCACCTTCTCCACCGAGGTCCGTGCGCCCCCGCCGTCACGGAAACTCCGGTTGGCCTCCACCAGTTGGCCGTTGGCGTCGATCACCGCCACCATGGCGGCGATGCCGTCAATCACGCCGCGGGCGAAGCCCTCGGACTCACGCAGCTCGCCCAAGGCGTGGCGCATCGTGGTCACGTCCTGGCTTGCGCCCCGAATCGCGACGCAGACGCCGTCCACGATCTCTGCGACCCCCATGACTCGCAGCCAGATAGTACGGCCATCGGCCGTTTGCGCCTCGGCCTCGAAGTCCATCCGCTCGCCGTTTTGCGCGGCGCCGATGATTGCGGCCAGGACAGTGTCCCGGTGTTCGGGCAGGTAGATCTCGATCGCAGCCTGGAAGGAGTCCGTGGACTCGGTGCGCCCCGTCATCGCGCAGAGCTCGGCGCTATAACGAACCTCGGCGGTCCGAAAATCGATTTCCCAGCCGCCCAGCCCCGCCAGCCGCGCGGCGTCGCGCAAGGCCGTTGAGGCCGCCTCGGAGCGACGGTGAGCGTGCCGGCCCTCTGTGATGTCGGTCAGGGTGAGGACATGGCTCTCCAGCACCCCGGATCCATCGCGGACGGGACGGATCTCAGCGTCGAGCCAGTAGATTTCGCCATTCTTTCGACGGGCGGCCACTTCGGCGCGCATCCCATCCATCGCCGAAAGGCTGTGTGCGGTCAGAAGCGTGCTCGCGCCCGTGTCGTTCTCCACGAGCAGAAGGCAAGAGGCGGACTGGCCGATCGCCTCTTTTGCACTGTAGCCTGTGATCACGGTGAAGCTGTCATTGACCCAGGTGATCAATCCCCCAGGATCGATCAGGGCCAGCCCTTGGGAGACGGCGGCCAGGGCGCGCGCAAGCCTGCCGTCCGTCTGGCCTTCATCAGGTTGTGATGTCACGGGCGAGGTCCAGGCGTCCATACGCATCTTCCGCCGAGACTAGGGCTCGGGTGTGAATAAACGCGAAATAGTCGCCTGATTCGAGCGCGCCCATTCGAGGCGAACAGCTTATCCTGCAGGCGACTTCAGCGCCTCATAGGCCTCCACCGCAGCGATCCACTCCGCCTCTGCGGTTTCAAGCACGCCCTGAGCCTGGGCCCGCTGGCGCCCGAGCGCTGCAGCCTTATCGGGGCCTTGCGCAAACACAGCGGGATCGCTGAGCTGAGCGTCGATCCTGGCCACCGCCTCAGTGGCGCGGGCAAGGGCGGCTTCAGCGGCTTCGGCGCGACGGCGGGCGTTTCCGGTGGGCGCCTTCCGAGCCGGCGCGGGCGGCGGCGGCGGGGGGGCGGCGACCTCTTCGCGAACCTGGGTCGGGGCCCGTACGCGGGCCTTGGCGCGTTCGATCACATATCGGGAATAGTCCTCCAGATCGCCGTCGAAGGGGGCGATCGTGCCGTCGGCGGCGAGCCAGAGACGGTCAGCGACCATCTCCATCAGCGATCGGTCGTGGGTGATCAGGATCACGGCCCCGGCGAAGTCGTTCAACGCCTCCAGCAGGGCGCGGCGGGAGTCGATATCCAGGTGGTTTGTGGGCTCATCGAGGATCAGCAGGTGAGGCGCCTCGGCAGCCACCATGTTCAGCAGCAACCGCGCGCGCTCTCCGCCGGACAGATCGGCGACCGTGGTCTCCACCTTGTCGCGATTGAAGCCGTACTGGGCCAGGCGCGAGCGGCGGGCCGCCTCGGAGGCCTCGGGCATGGCCCGGCGGATGATGTCGAGCGGGGTGTCGGTCGGGTCCATCGCCTCGATCTGGTGCTGGTGGAACCAGCCCACCCGCATGCGACGGTCGCGGTGCATATGGCCGTGCTCAATCGCCAGCGCCTCGGCCAACATCTTGGCGAAGGTGGACTTGCCTGCGCCGTTGACTCCCAACAGGCCAATGCGGTCGTCCACGTCCAGGCGCAGGTTCAGGTCTCGCAGGATGGGCGGGCCGCCATAGCCGACGCTGACGCCCTCCAGGCGGATCAGCGGCGGGGCGAGGGGGCGTTCCGGCGAGGGCAGGGTGAAGGGAGCCACATGTTCGCTGCCGACCGCGGCGATCACCGGCAGCTTGGACAGCGCCTTCAAGCGCGACTGGGCCTGGGTCGCCTTGCTGGCCTTGGCCCGGAAGCGGTCCACGAAGGACTGCATGTGGGCCCGCTTGGCCTCGATCTTCGATCGCATGGCCTCTTGAAGCCGCGCCTTTTCAGCCCGCTGGGTTTCAAAGGCGTCATAGCCGCCGGCATAGAGGGTGAGCTTGCCGTCAGCCAGATGCAGGGTGTGGTCGATGGAGTTGTTCAATAGCTCCCGGTCGTGGCTGATCACCAGGGCGTTGTACGGATAGGTTCGCAGCCGAGCCTCGAGCCAAAGGGCGCCTTCCAGATCGAGATAGTTGGTCGGCTCGTCCAGAAGCAGCATGTCGGGTTCGGAGAACAGGGCTGCGGCCAGGGCCACCCGCATCCGCCAGCCGCCGGAGAATTCCGACATGGGCCGTTCGAGATCCTCTGTGGAAAACCCCAGGCCGGCCAGGATTTCGGCCGCCCGAGACGGCGCCCGGTCAGCATCGATCTCGATCAGACGCGCATAGATCTCACCCATGTGCTCAGGTTCGGCGGTCTCCAGCTCCGCCAGCAGACCGTGCCGGATTTCGTCGGCGGCGAGCACGGTGTCGATCAGCGACACCGGGGTGGCCGGATGCTCCTGATCCACCGAGCCCAGGCGCGCGCCCTTGGGCAGGCTGATTTCGCCCGAACCCAGCACCAGCTCGCCCTTGATCAGCTTGAAAAGGGTGGACTTGCCGATCCCGTTGCGACCGACGAGGCCCACCTTGGCGTTGCGGGGCAGGGAGACGCTGGCCCCGTCGAAGAAACGGCGGCCCCAGGCGTCGAAAACCAGATCTTGAATTTGCAGCATGTCAGTCAGGGCACAACAAAGAAGGGGGCGGCCAGAAGGAGAGGCGGCCTTGGGGCCGCGGTCGGGCTCGCCGTCACGGGGAGGGGGGTCGGAAAACTCGAGATCTGCGCCGCCGCTGTCCCGACCGTGGCGCGCTCATAGCAGACCGCGCCCGGCGCGTCAGGGGGCATTGCCGCGCCGGCTTGGCGTCTGCGGGTCTCAGGGCTATACACGCGCGCCTCTGGGCGAAACCCCGCCCCAAGACCCCATTCTGAAGAAAAGCCCCATGACCGAACGCACCTTTTCGATCCTGAAGCCGGACGCCACCGAGCGGAACCTCACCGGCAAGATTAATGCGGTGATCGAAGACGCCGGCCTGCGCATCGTCGCCCAACGCCGCATTCGCATGACCGAGGCCCAGGCCAAGACCTTCTACGAAGTCCACAAGGAGCGCCCGTTCTACGGCGAACTGGTCGGCCAGATGACCTCGGCCCCCGTGGTCGTTCAGGTCCTGGAAGGCGAGAACGCCGTGGCCAAGTATCGTGAGATCATGGGCGCGACCAACCCGGAACAGGCCGCCGAAGGCACGATCCGCAAACTGTTCGCCAAGAACGTCGGCGAGAACTCGGTCCACGGCTCCGACAGCCAGGACAACGCCAAGCTGGAGATCGCCCAGTTCTTCACCGAAGACCAGATCGTCGGCTGATCGGGCTTCCCGGACATGGAAAGGGCCGCAGCGTTCGCCGCTGCGGCCCTTTTTCTTGGGCGATGCCCCGCGAGCTGGTTCAGGCCGCGATCAGTTCACCGCAGATGAAGGCGTCTTCGCCCGCGCCGAGCAGGGCTTCGAGCACGGCGGGGGCCTCTTCGGCGCCAACGATCAGAACCATGCCGATCCCGCAGTTGAATGTCCGGCGCATCTCGGTCTCGGCCACGCCGCCAACCTCCTGTAGCCAGGCGAACACTGGCGGCAAGGTCCAGGCGCTCCAGTCAAATCGAGGCTCCAGGCCCTCGGCGATGGCGCGGGGGGGATTCTCGGTCAGGCCGCCCCCGGTGATATGCGCCAGGCCCTTGATCTGCCCGGCCTTGATCAGCGGCGTCAGGCTTCGGGCATAGATGCGGGTCGGGACCATCAGAGCCTCCGCCAAGGTCTGCCCCTCGGCGAAGGGGGCCGGCGCGTCCCAGGCCAAGCCAGACCGCTCGACAATCTTGCGGACGAGGGAATAGCCGTTGGAGTGCGGGCCTGAGGAGGCCAGGCCGATCAGCAGGTCGCCGGCCCCTTGGTCGTTCATCCGAGGCAGGACCCGATGGCGATCGACCGCCCCGACCGAGAAGCCCGCCAGGTCATAGTCATCGCCCGCATACATGCCTGGCATCTCGGCGGTCTCGCCGCCCACGAGGGCGGCGCCGGCCAGCTTGCAGCCCTCGGCGATGCCGGCCACCACCCGGGTGGCGACGGCCACGTCCAGCTTGCTAGTGGCCAGATAGTCCAGGAACATCAGGGGCTCTGCGCCCTGGGCCAGCAGGTCGTTGACGCACATGGCCACCAAGTCGATGCCGACAGTGTCGTGCAGGCCGGTCTCGATGGCGATCTTCAGCTTGGTGCCGACGCCGTCTGTCGTGGTGACCAGCAGGGGGTCGTCATAGCCGGCCGCCTTGAGGTCGAAAAGGGCGCCAAATCCCCCTAGGGAAGCCTCGGCGCCGGGCCGTCGCGTGGCCTTGGCCAGCGGCTTGATGGCGTCCACAAGCGCATTGCCGGCGTCGATGTCGACACCCGCCTGGGCGTAGGTCAGGCCGTTTGGCCGATCGGTCATATCGAATGCCCTGGCCCCTCTGGGGGCGGAAAGAATTTTGGGGCGCCCATGCATCGGGCGCTTGCAGACTCGGTCGCGCGCGAGGCTATAGCTACGTGATGACGCCGATTACAACCACCGCCGAACTCGCGGCGTTCTGCGACAGACTGAAAGGCCAGCCCTTCGTCGCCGTAGACACCGAGTTCATGCGCGAAACCACCTACTGGCCAAGGCTCTGCCTGATCCAGGCGGCGACCGCCACTGATGAGGCGGTCATCGACCCCATGGCCGAGGGCATGGACCTTGAGCCGTTCCTGGAAGTCATGCGCGATGAGAGCATCCTCAAGGTGTTCCATGCCGCCCGCCAGGATGTCGAGATCTTCAACAATCTGAAGGCCATGCCAAAGCCTCTGTTCGACACTCAGGTGGCCGGGATGGCCGCCGGGTTTGGCGAGCAGATCGCCTATGACGCCCTGGTCAGACAGATGCTGAAGATCGAGCTCGACAAGTCGAGCCGGTTCACCGACTGGGCGCGGCGGCCCCTGGCGGAATCCCAGCTAACCTACGCCCTGGCCGATGTGACCCATCTCGCCAAACTCTATCCGATGCTGCGCGAGCGGCTGGAGACGGAAAACCGCCTCGTCTGGGTGACCGACGAGATGGAGAGCCTGACCGACCCGGCCCACTACGACGTCGTCCCTGAGAACGCCTGGCGGCGCCTCAAGCCCCGTCGTCACACGGCCAAGTACATGGCGGTCTACAAGGCTGTCGCGGCCTGGCGCGAGCGGACGGCGCAGCAACGCGACCAACCCCGCGGTCGAATCCTGAAGGACGAAGCCATCGACGAGGTGGCGACGCAGGCGCCGACCGATGCGGCGGGACTGGATCGTCTGCGCTCGGTGCCCAAGGGCTTCTCGGGCTCGAAGTTTGGCCCTGATCTTCTGGAGGCCATTCGCGAGGCGTTGAAGAACCCCGAGGCCTACGCGCCGGTGGTCGAACGCGCCCGTCCGGCCAGCTCCCCCGCCGCGGGCGCTGTGGTGGAACTGCTGAAGGTCCTGCTCAAGGCCAGGGCCGAAGACACCGGCGTGGCCTCCAAGCTCATCGCCACGGTTTCGGACCTGGAAATGATCGCCAATGATGACGGGGCCGATAGTCAGGCCCTGAAGGGTTGGCGTCTGGAAGCCTTCGGCGCTGACGCCCTGCGGATCAAGCGCGGCGAACTGGCCCTGGTGCTGGACGGCGCGCGGGTTCGGGTCGTCGAGGTTCGACGGGCGCCCAAGGCGGCAGGCTGAGGTTCAGACCAGTTCCAGTTTCAGCTTCAGGGCGCCGGCCAGGGTGGTCGCCCGCTTAGCTGTCTGGTCCCCCAGCAGAAGATCAGACCAGCCTTGTGCGGCGGTCAGGCGGAGTGTCGTTCCCTCAATCGCCAGGGGCGCCTCCGCCAGCAGCCGACCATTGCGGCCTGACAGATCGCATCCCAGACGCAGAGCTGCGCCCAGGGCCTTGGCCCGCGCCCGCCGCTCGCTGGTCAGCACCCGGTTCAGGGTGTCCGGCTCAGGGTGATTGCCCGACGCTGAGTGTCGAGCGAAGGTCGTCAGCGCCAGGAAGCAACGCTCGGCGTGGGACATGCCAGCGATTGGGGCTCGCAGAACCTGTGCAAAAGCCAATTCGGCGCGGTGATCGGGGTGGAGCCGTCCTCCAAGATCGGCCAGGCGACAGGCGGCGGCGATCAGCAGGGGCTCGCGGTCGCCGAAGACCGGCTCCAGCGCCGCGAAGGTTGGCGTCAGCCAGGTCTCCAGCGCCCGGGGCATGTCGCCCGCGGAGAGGCCACGCATGGCGCTCATGGCTTCGCAGCCCTCCAGGAGGGGATCGCGCCGCCGGATTGCAGGCGCCATGGCGTCCCACAGCAGGCCCTCTCGCAGGCCGAAGGCGGAGATGACGATTCGCTCCAGGCCCAGGCGCTCAATCAGCGATTCGAGCACCAGAGCGGCGTAGGGCAGGGTTTCGTAGCGTTTCTTGGACAGCCCCTCGATCCGCTCCAGGGATGAGCGGGACTGGCGCACCACAAACCGGGTCAGGTCCAGGGCCTCGGTGCGCGACATCTCATACTGGTGGGCCACCCGCAGGGGGTAGGCGGTCATGATCATGTGCAGCAGGCCGAGATTTCGCCATGCGCCCCCCACCGCATGGAATTCGCCGCCGCCCCAGGCAGGGGTCAGGGTCGACAGTTCACCTTCGATGAGCCGCCGGGTCGGTTCCAGGGCCAGCGGTCTGGGCGCCCCCAGGGCGAAGGGGCCCAGGGGCAGGGTCAGTCCAGGCGCCGGCCCATCGGGACCCACCTGGACTAGCTCAAGGCTGGAGCCCCCCAGGTCGCCGACCAGGCCACGGGCGCTGGGATGGCCGGCCAGGACGCCGGCGGCGGCGTAATGGGCTTCCTCCTCGCCGCTCAGCACCCGCAGCGGAATGCCCAGCTCAGCGCGGACGTGGTCGGCGAAGGCGGGGCCGTCCTCGGCCTCGCGAACCGCGGCCGTCGCAACCGCCACCACGTCGTCGGGCGCCCAGTCCTGCAGGATGGCCCTGAAACGGCGCAGAGCGCCCATGGCCACCTCGACGCCCTCCGGAGCGAGCCGCCCGGTCTCGGCCATGTCGCGGCCCAGGCCGGCCAGGGCCTTTTCGTTATAGACCGTCCAGATCGCCCGGCCCTCGAGCCGGTAGATCACCAGGCGAACCGAGTTTGAACCGACGTCGATGACCGCGGCCTGCCGGCTCTCAGGTCTAAGCTCGGGCTGCGACATGGTCGATCGCGCGCGGCATGTCCTTCACACGCTGGCCACGGCCAGAGAGGCTTGGATTTGTCATGAAATACTCGTGCGCGGAAAATGCGCCGGGATGGTCCCAGTTGGGATCGCGGGTGTAGCCGCCTCCGGCGTCCAGGGTCCAGCTCTGAGCTTCATCCTTCAGGTTGGCCACCATGATCTGCTGCAGCACCTGCTGATGAACCGTGGGGTTTTCCACCGGCACCAGGCTCTCGACCCGCCGATCCAGGTTGCGGGGCATCCAGTCCGCCGACGAAATGAACACCCGCGCCTTGCTGGACGGCATGGCGTGGCCATTGGCGAACGCCACGATTCGGGAGTGTTCCAGAAACCGGCCGACGATGCTCTTGACCCGAATGTTTTCCGACAGCCCAGGCACCCCCGGCCGCAGGCAGCAGATGCCGCGGATCACCAGGTCGATGGATACCCCGTCCTGGCTGGCGGCGTAGAGGGCGTCAATGATCTCCGGGTCGACCAGGGCGTTCATCTTGGCCCAGATGGCGGCGGGTTTCCCCGCCCGCGCATTGGTCGCCTCCTGGGCGATCAGGGCGATGATGTCGCGCTTCATGGTGATCGGAGAGAAGGACAGTCGCTCCAGCTTGGTCGGCTGGGCGTAGCCGGTGATGTAGTTGAACACCCGCGACGAATCCCGAGCCAGGGCCGGGTCGGTGCTGAACAGGGACAGGTCGGTATAGATCCTGGCGGTGACCGGGTGATAGTTGCCAGTCCCATAGTGGCAGTAGGTGCGAACCTGATCGCCCTCCCGCCGGACGACCACCGACAGCTTGGCGTGGGTCTTGTATTCCACAAAACCGAAGACCACGTGGACGCCGACGCGCTCAAGATCGCGGGCCCACTTCAAATTGGCTTCCTCGTCGAACCGCGCCTTGATCTCGATGACCGCAGTGACGTTCTTGCCGTTCTCGGCCGCCTCGATCAGGGCCGCAACGATCGGGCTGTCGGACGATGTGCGATAAAGGGTCTGTTTGATCGCCAGAACATGGGGATCTCGGGCGGCCTGGCGGACGAACTGCACCACCACGTCAAAGCTCTCGAACGGGTGGTGGACCAGGATGTCCTTTTCCCGGATGGCCGAGAAACAGTCCCCCCCATGGTCCAGGATGCGTTCCGGGAAGCGGGCGGTGAATGGCTTGAATTTCAGGTCGGGCCGGTCGGCGGGGATCAGCTGCGCAAGTTCGTCCAGGCCCAGCAGGCCGTCGATCAGCAGGACGTCGTCGGGCTGGGCGTTGAGGTTTTCGCAGATGAAGGCCCGCAACGGCTCGGGCATGGCCTGTTCGATCTCAACCCGCACGACTGAACCGAGGCGCCGCTGCTTGAGGCGCGCCTCGAACTCGCGAACCAGGTCCTCGGCCTCTTCCTCGATCTCCACGTCGGAGTCGCGGATCAGCCGAAATACGCCGCTGGCCTCCACGTCGCATCCAGGAAACAGGTGGTCGACGAACAGGGCGACCATCCCCTCCAGCGAGATGAAGCGGCGCTGCGGCTTGGCGGGTCTGCGCCCACCCCGGGGCGCCTCCAGTTGCCAGAACCGCGCCACCTGGGCCGGGATGGGGACGAGGGCGTTGAATTTGCGGCCGTCAGCGTCCCGCCGCAGGGTCAGCGCCAGGGAGAAGGCGAGATTGGGAATGAAGGGGAACGGATGGGCCGGGTCGATGGCCAGGGGGGTCAGGATCGGAAACACCAGGTTTAGAAAGGATGTCTCCAGACTGCTCCGTTCGGCTGGGGTCATTTCATCAGCCTCAATGAGCTTGAGGCCCTCGGCCGCCAGTTCCTGGCGAAGATCTCGCCAGCGGGTCTGCTGGTCGGTCATCAGCATGGCCGCTTCGGCGTTGACCTTTTCGAGCTGCTCAGGCGCCGTGAGACCGTCCTGACTGATCGAACGGACCCGCTCGCGGACCTGGGCCTTCAGGCCGGCGACCCGAACCATGTAGAATTCGTCGAGATTGTTGGCCGAAATCGACAGAAAGCGGAGCCGCTCCAGCAGAGGGTGGCGGGGGTTCTTGCTCTCCGACAGAACGCGCTCGTTGAAGGCCAGCCACGAGATTTCCCGGTTGAAAAACCGGTCCTTGGAGGCGGCCAGTTCGGCGTCCCAAGCCAGGACAGCGTGAGCCTTGGCCTCGCTCTGATGCGACGGGGACGCGACATAGGACATGGGGGCCTCGTTGAGCGTGACTGGATTTGGCGAACCTCGCCGATCATGCCCGCAGGGTCACTCGAAAAGGTCAAGATTCTCCGTCTCGTCCTCCAGGACCTGACGGGCGAGCACCCGTGAGACTGGCCGATGACTTTCACCCGAAGCGGCGTCCAGGCGCTGAACCACCTCCCAGGCCGCCGGCGCTGAGCGTTCGATGCGGTTGATGATGTAGGGGATGACATCGTCGTGCGGGGTGATATTGCAGCGGGCGAACAGCCGCCGCAGGACGGCCTCCAGCACAGCGTCATCCGGCGGTTCAATCTCCGCCACCGGCAAGGCGTTGAGACGCGAGCGCAGGTCCGGGAGCTCGACGGGCCAGAGGGCCGGCGCGGTGCGCGCCGTCAGCAGCAGACCGCCTCCGGGCCGTGCGGCCATGTTGATCCGGTGGAAAAGGAATTCCTCGTCAAATCCCCGGTCAACGTCCTCAATCAGGGCTGGGCCGGTATGAGACAGATCGGGGTCCTGGGGCGAAAGTTCCACGGCCCCAGCCGCCTCAGCCCACAGGCGCGCCAGATGGGTCTTGCCCACCCCTTCTGGTCCCACCAGCACCATGGCGCCCCCATGCCATTCGGGCCAGGCGGAGAGGGCGGCGCGGGCGGCGGCGTTGGAGGGGCCGGCGGCGAAGTCGTCCCGTTCATAGGTCGCAGGACGTCGAAGCTTCAGCCGAAGCTGCCGGGGCATGGAGCGTTTCCGCGGAGGGGTGACTCTGGTCGCGCGACCCTAGCAGCCGCCTCCTTGGGGGTCGATGCATCGGCCCCTGTCCCCTGGGGATGACCGGGCGAGGCCTGTGCGCGCCTTTCGGAACGGGATTGCAGGCAGAACGCTAAGGAATTGCGCCGAGCCGGCGCGTCACAGGAGGCTTTTCATGTCGGATCACGTCTACAGGGTCGTCGAGCTGGTTGGCTCGTCAAATGACAGCATCGAGGACGCCATCCGGAACGCCGTCACCGAGGCGGGCAAGTCCCTGCGCGACATGCGCTGGTATGAAGTCACCGGGACCCGGGGAGAGATCACTGACGGGCAGGTCGGCCACTTTCAGGTCTATTTGAAGGTGGGCTTCACCATGGAGGGTTCTCGCGACTGAGGTCAGTTTCAGCCGCGGGGTGCGTTCAGGATTTCGCGGCTGCTGACCCGGGCCCAGCCCTCAGGGCGCAGAAACTCGATGGGCGAGAACCGGGCCTTGTAGTCCATCTTGTCGCTGCCTCGGACCCAATAGCCGAGATAGACGTGGGGCAGTTCCAGCAGGCCGCACTGAACCACGTGATCCAGGATCATGAATGACCCCAGGCTTCTTCGGGTCTGCTCGGGATCATAGAAGCTGTAGACCATGGACAGGCCGTCAGCCATCAGGTCGATCAGGGCGCAGGACACCAGGTCGCCGGGCCCGCCATCCTCTGACCGAATTCGGTATTCTACCAGGTGAGTACGCACGGCGGTGTCTTCGACCATGGCCACATAGTCGGGCCAGCTCATTTCAGCCATGCCGCCGTCAACATGTCTGGTGGTGAGATAGCGGCGCAGCAGGTCGAACTGCTCCATCGTGGCCTCAGCCTCGACGACGGAGCGTTCAATGTCGCCGTTTCGCGTCAAAATACGGCGTTCTGAGCGCGAGAAAACATAGTCGGCCGCCGGCAATCGCGCCGAGATGCAGGCCATGCACGACTCACAGGCCGGCCGGTAGGCGATGTTCTGGGATCGGCGAAAACCCATCTGGGTCAGGGAATCATTGACGCTGGGCCCGTCGGCCATGGGCAGGTGGGCGAAGACCTTTCGCTCAAATCGGCCCGGCAGATAGGGACACGGCGAGGGCGCGGTCAGGAAGAACCTAAGCTGTCGTGTCGGGAAATGCTGCGTCACGGAGCCGGTTTCGACCTCAAGCCTCTGCGTCGCCGATGATTAGGCGGCATTGAACCCAATCAGGCAAGCCGCACATTTTAGTGACTGGCAAAAGACTTACCCGTTTCTGGTTGACCCTAGGGGCGGATGTCCGGCGGCAGCACGGGCGCCTCGCGAAGCAGCACCACAGCGATGCGGCGGTTGCCGGGCAGGGTGGGATCGTCAGGATAGAGCGGCTCTGAATTGGCCTTGCCAGACACCTGATAAATCCGATCGGAGTCGACTCCGGCGGTCTGAAGCACCCGGCGCGAGGAATCAGCCCGGGTCGCCGACAGCGCCCAGTCGCCCTCTGATCGGGCGCCGTTCATGTTCACGCTGGTGTGACCATAGATGCTCACCCGGTTGGGGAGCTGATTGATGATCTTGGCCACAGCCCGCAGCAACAGGCGGGCCCGGTCATTGGGCTGTCCCGACCCCTCGGCGAACATCGAGCGACCCTCCTGGTCCACCAGCTGGATGCGCAGCCCCTCAGGGGTCTGATCGATGATGATGTTTTTGGAGAGCTCCGCCAGCTCCGGCATGTCCTGAAGGGCTTGGCGGAGGGACTGGGCGGCCGATTGGAAGGCGGCCTCCTCCCGCTTCTGAAGCGCGTCGCGCAGAGCCTCGGTGCTGGCCGCCTGAAGCCGGCTCTTGGTCGACGGGTCCTGGGTCTCGCCATCTTCTTCGGGATTTGGCGATTCCGGCGACATCTGCTCGATGATTGACATGGAGCCTGAGGACTTGGCGCCGTCAGATCCAAGCGCCGTGCCCCCGAGTATTCCCCCCGAACCGGAGGTGGTGGAGGAAATGCTGGCCGGCGCGAAATAGTCGGCGATGCCCCGCTTCTGTTCCGGGCTCGTGGTGTTGATCAGCCACATCAGCAGGAAGAAGGCCATCATCGCGGTGACGAAGTCGGCATAGGCCACCTTCCAGGCGCCGCCATGGTGCCCATGACCCCCGCCCTTCTTGACCTTCTTGATGATGATCGGCCGCTCGCCCGTCGCCATCGACACACCCCGGTTAACGCTAATCGTCGGTAAGGTCTTCGGTCGGCGTTAAGATGGCGTTGCGATCTTTGAGTCTGGGAGATGGATATGAAGCTGGCCTTTGTCGGACTTGGGGTCATGGGCTTTCCCATGGCGGGGCATCTGGCCCGGGCGGGCCATGATGTGGCGGTCTTCAACCGCACCGGCGCCAAGGCCCTGCGCTGGGCAGAAACCCACAAGGGGCGGGCCGTCTCGACCATCGCCGAGGCGACGGCTGGGGCCGAGGCCTTGATCCTGTGCGTCGGCGCTGATGACGATGTCCGTCAAGTGACGACCGAGGGCCTTGAAGCGCTGGCGGTTGGGGCGGTGATCATCGACCACACCACCACCTCTGCGGCGCTTGCCCGCGACATGGCGAACCTCGCCTCAGCCGCGGGCCGAAGCTTCGTGGACGCGCCGGTTTCGGGCGGTCAGGCAGGGGCGGAGGCTGGCAAGCTGACCATCATGTGCGGCGGCGATCCCGCGGCCTTCGCCCGCGCCGAACCGGTGATGGCCGCCTATGCTCAGGCGATACGGCACATGGGTCCGGCCGGGGCGGGTCAGCTGACCAAGATGGTCAATCAGATCTGCATCGCTGGCGTTGTCCAGGGCCTGGCCGAGGGGATGCACTTCGCGCGCCGGGCGGGCCTTGATCCCGTCGAGGTGCTGGGGGCGATCTCCAAGGGCGCGGCTCAGTCATGGCAGATGGACAACCGCTGGCCGACCATGGCGCAGGGGCGGTTCGACTTCGGGTTCGCCGTCGACTGGATGCGCAAGGATCTGGGGCTGGTGCTAGACGAGGCGGCCGCCAATGGCGCCCAGCTGGAGGTCACCCGGTTGGTGGACAGCTTCTATGCCGAGGTTCAGGCCATGGGCGGGTCCCGCTGGGACACGTCGAGCCTGGTGGCGCGGCTGGAACCGCCGGCGTGATCCTGGAGACGCCGCGTCTGACCCTGCGCGAGGCAGGGGCGGAGGATGCGGCCTTCGTGCTCGACCTGTTGAACGCGCCGGGCTTCATTCAGGGGATCGGGGATCGTGGCGTCCGCACCCTCGATGAGGCGCGCGGCTATATCGAGACCCGTATCCTCAGCAGCTATCGCGACCATGGCTTTGGGATGTGGGTGGTAACGCCGAAGGGGGAGGGCCAGGCCGTCGGGCTCTGCGGCCTGGTGCGGCGAGAGATCCTGCCCCATGTGGACCTGGGCTACGCCTTCCTCGAGCGTTACTGGGGACAAGGCTACGCCCAGGAGGCGGCGGGCGCCGTGCTCGCCCATGCCCGGGGCGTGTTCGGGCTCGCGACCGTGGCGGCCATCGTCAATCCGGATAACCTGGCCTCGTGCCGGGTGCTGGAGAAGATCGGGTTCCGGTGGGTCGACATCCGTCAGCTGGAGGGATGGGACCAGCCCAGCGCCTACTACTGCGCCTGAGCGCCTCCGGGAGGGGCTAATGACCATCACCACCAGGACTGTGCAGGCGAACGGCCTTGCGTTTGCGGTGGACGAGGCCGGTGAAGGCGAGCGTCTGGCTCTTTGCCTGCATGGCTTCCCCGAAAGCCGTTTCTCCTGGCGGGCGCAGATGCCGGTCCTGGCGGACCTGGGCTACCGGGTCTGGGCCCCGGATCTGCGCGGCTATGGCGAAACCGAACCCAAGCCACAGGACGTGGACAGCTACCGGATGGAGCGTCTTCTCGAAGACGTGGCCGCCCTCCTCGATGCGGCCGGCGCCCGGGAGGGCATGCTGGTGGCCCATGACTGGGGCGCGGCCGTCGCCTGGACCTTTGCGGCGCGAAAGGTGCGCCCCTTAAGCCGCCTGGTGATCATGAACCTGCCGCATCCGGCAGTGTTCGGGACGGTCCTGCGTCGCTCGCCCAGGCAGATGCTGCGTTCCTGGTATTTGGCCTTTTTCCAGATTCCCGGGGTACCCGAACGCATGCTGTTGGCCAGGGACGCCCGGGCCATCCGGCGGGCCTTTTCCGAAATGGCCAAGGACAAGGGCCGCTTCCCCGAGGCGGTGCTTGACCGCTACGCCATGGACGCCCAGCGGCCGGGCGCCATGACCGGCATGATCAACTGGTACCGGGCGGCGGCCCGCCACCCTGACTTCATGCGCGAGCCCTGGGCGAAGATCGAGATTCCCACCCTGGTCATCTGGGGCGAGGCCGATGCGGCGCTCGGCCTGGAGACGCTGGAGGGGACGGAGGCCTATGTCTCCGATCTGCGGATCGAGCGTCTGCCCGGCGTCTCCCACTGGGTGCAGCAGGAGGCGCCGGAGGCGGTCAACAGCTTGCTGGTCGACTGGCTAAAGGACTAGGCGCCGAGCAGCCGCGCCGCGTGGGGGGCGAAATAGGTGATGGTGCCGGCCGCGCCGGCCCGTTTGAAGGCGCCCAGGCTTTCGAGGATGGCGCGGTCCTCATCGATCCAGCCATTGGCGCCGGCGGCCTTGATCATGGCGTACTCGCCGGACACCTGGAAGGCGAAGGTCGGCAGGCCGTAGGCCTCCACGAGGCGGCGCAGGATGTCGAGATAGGGCAGGCCCGGCTTGACCATCACCATGTCGGCGCCCTCGGCGATGTCGAGGGCGACCTCCCGCAGGGCCTCCTCGGTATTGGCCGGGTCCATCTGGTAGGTCTTTTTGTCCCCGGGATTATCCACAGACCCTGTGCCCAGTTTTCCCGAGCCGATGGCGTCGCGATAGGGGCCGTAAAAGGCCGAGGCGTACTTGGCGGCATAGGACATGATCATCACGTCCTGCAGGCCGTCAGCCTACAGGGCGGTGCGCAGGGCGCCGACCCGACCGTCCATCATGTCTGACGGAGCCAGGATATCGCAGCCGGCCCTGGCCTGGACCAGGGCCTGTTCGACCAACTTCTCGATGGTGGCGTCGTTCAGGATGACGCCGTTTTCAATCAGGCCGTCATGGCCATGGTCGGTGAACGGATCCAGGGCCACATCGCACATGATCCCAACCTCAGGCGCGGCGTCCTTCATGGCTTTGACCGCCCGGCAGATCAGCCCGTCGGGGTCGGCCGCCAGGGAGCCCGTGGCGTCCTTCCGAGACATCTCGATGTGCGGAAAGATGGCGATGGCCGGAATACCAAGGCGCCTGGCCTCCACCGCGGCCTTGGCGGCCTCGGCCACCGACAGGCGGGCCACCCCGGGCATGGAGGTCACGGGGACCTGACCCTCACCCTCATGGACCACCATCGACCAGATCAGGTCGGCCGGGGTCAGGACGGTCTCGCGAACGAGGCGGCGGATCCAGTCGGCCTGACGCAGACGGCGCAGGCGCAGGGCGGGGTAGGCGGCGAGGGGAGGCTGGCTCATGACGCCCGGCTCTTACCCATCCCCTGGTCAGAGGCAAGTCTGATGGCGCCGATGACCGAAGCGCCAATGAGCCAGAGGCCCGAGAGGAAGGCCATGGCGATGGCGCCGACGATCAGGGCCAAGAGGGTGGCGTCGATGGCGACCTGACCGATCACCACCTCCATCTTGTCGAATCCGTCCCAGCCCAGGGTGTTGGCGACGCCATAGAGGGAGGCCAACACATGGATGACGGCGGCCAGACCGCAGATACCCGCCAGAAGCGCGAGGACAAAGGACACCCAGAAGCATCTGATTTGAAAGGTGAAGTGACTCCGCCCAGGCTCGGCAGCCGAATCGCGCTGGGTATAGGCGATGATCACCGCCACCAAGGCCGGAACGCCAGCGAAGAAGAAGGAGGCGAACAGCAGACCATAGTTCAGCAAGGCCAGGTTGCGGGCCGCTTCGCGTGGAGTCTCGCCCATGCCATCGAACGTCATTCTGTCTCCCCCTGTCGTTGACAGGGTGCGCCGCCCGGGCAAGTTCCTCAAGCCCACGAAAGGCCAGGCCATGAATTTTGAGTTCTCTGACGACCAGCGAGCGCTACAGGCCGCCGCCCAGGCCTTCGCCGCCGCGGAACTGGCCCCGTATTCGGCCCGCTGGGATCGGGAGTCGTATTTTCCTGTCGAAACTCTTCGTCAGGCCGCCGCCCTTGGCTTTGCAGGCATCTATCTGTCGGAGGACGTCGGCGGGACGGGGCTGTCGCGGCTGGACGCTTCTCTGATCTTCGAAGCCCTCGCCTATGGTGACGTGGCGACTACGGCCTATCTGACCATTCACAACATGGCCTCCTGGATGATCGACCGGTTCGGGGACGAGGCGCTCCGACAGCGCTACCTGCCGCGCCTGACCACCATGGACCTGATCGCCTCCTATTGCCTGACCGAGCCGGGGGCGGGGTCCGACGCCGCAGCGCTCACCACCACCGCCGAGCGGCAGGGGGAGACCTATGTGCTCAACGGCTCCAAGGCGTTCATCTCTGGCGGTGGGGTCTCTGATCTCTATGTCGTGATGGCGCGCACTGGCGGGGCCGGGGCCGGCGGGGTCTCGGCCTTTGTGGTGGAGAAGGAGACGCCAGGCCTCTCCTTCGGAGCCAGGGAGCGCAAGATGGGCTGGAACGCCCAGCCTACGGCGCAGGTGAACTTTGACAGCGTCCGCATTCCACTCGCCAACCGCATCGGCGGGGAGGGCGAGGGGTTCCGCTTCGCCATGATGGGGCTCGACGGCGGACGCCTCAACATCGCCTCCTGTTCCCTGGGTGGCGCGGCCCTGGCCCTGGACACGGCTCAGGCCTATCTGGCCGAACGTCGGCAGTTCGGCCGACCTTTACGGGAGTTCCAGGCCCTGCAGTTCAAGTTGGCCGATATGGCCACCGAGCTGGAGGCCGCCCGCCTGATGGTTCGTCGAGCCGCCGCGGCCCTGGACGCCGGGCGCGTAGACGCCACCAAGCTGTGCGCCATGGCCAAACGGTTCGCCACCGACGCGGGGTTTCAGATCGCCAATGAGGCCCTGCAGCTGCATGGCGGCTATGGCTATCTCTCCGACTACCCGCTGGAGCGGATCGTCCGCGACCTGCGCGTTCACCAGATCCTGGAAGGGACGAACGAGATCATGCGGGTGATCATCGCCCGGGAGCTTTACCGATGACCGTTGAGCCTGACGTCCTGACTCGCATTGAGGGCGCGGTGGGCCGCATCACCTTGAACCGGCCTGGCGCCCTACATGCCCTGACCACCGGCATGTGCCAGGCGATGATCGAGGCCCTGGTGGCCTGGCGGCAAGACCCCGCCGTGACCTTCGTGCTTATCGACCATTCCGGCGAGCGGGGCTTCTGCGCCGGGGGCGACATCCGCATGCTGGCGAAAAGCGGGGCCGGCGACGGCTTTGCCGCGCGGGAGTTCTTCTTCACCGAGTACCGGCTGAACCACCTGATCCATGAGTTTCCCAAGCCGGTGATGGCGATCATGGATGGGGTGACCATGGGCGGCGGCGTCGGTCTGGCCCTGCCGGCCCGCTACCGGGTGGCCACCGAGCGGACCACCTTCGCCATGCCGGAAACCGGTATTGGGCTCTTCCCGGACGTGGGTGGGGGGTGGCACCTGCCGCGTCTGCCGGGGAAGTCTGGTCTCTGGCTGGCCCTGACGGGGGCCCGGCTCAAGGCGGCGGACTGCGAACTGCTGGGCCTGGCCACAGACTATGTGCTCGCCGACCAGATCGAAGGCCTGAAGGCGCAGATCATCACCGATCCGGACGCGGTCGAGACGCACCTGACCCTGCTGGAGGCCGACCCAGGCCGCCCGCCCCTGGGGCTGCACCGGGACGAGATGGATCACCTGTTCGCCGGCGACAGCGTGGAGGCCATCTTCGCGGCCCTGGAGGCTGACGGCGGGGACTGGGCGAAGGCCCAGCTGGAGGTCCTTAAGACCAAGTCGCCCCAGACCCTGAAGGTCGCCTTTCGGCAGCTGTCCCTGGGTGCGCAAGCGCAGAGCTTCGCCGAAAACATGGAAATGGAATACCGGATCGGCGCCCGGGTCGTCGGGCTCTACGACTTCATTGAAGGCGTCCGTGCGGTGATCCTCGACAAGGACAATGCGCCCCGCTGGAACCCGGCCCGGCTCGAAGGGGTGAGCGAGGCCATGCTGGACGAGATCTTTGCGCCCCTGCCTTCCGCCCAGGGCTGGCGGCCGCTACCCTTGGAGTAAGGCGGCGATCGTCCGCCAGATCACGGGAGGACCACCATGCGCGCGCTTGAATGGGCGATTGGAGCATGACTCGCTACGCCCTGATCGGCCTGGGCAACATGGGTGGCGGAATGGCCGCGGTCCTGGCGAAGGCCGGCCACCAGGTTCAGGCCTTTGATCTTTCGCCTGCGGCCGTTGGTCGCGCCGCTGATGCCGGAGCCGAGCCTGCGGCCTCGGCGGCGGACGCTGTGGCCGGGGCCGACGTCGTGCTGACCATGCTGCCAGCCGGCGCCCATGTCCGGCAGGTCTATGATCAGGCGGTCCTGCCCCATGCCGGGCGCGACGCGCTATTGATCGACTGCTCGACCGTGGACGTCGACACCGCCCGCGACGTCGCCACCCTGGCGAGGGAGGCCGGTTTCGCCGTGGCCGACGCCCCAGTATCGGGCGGGGTGACGGCGGCGGCGGCCGGAACGCTGACCTTCATGGTCGGCTGCCCCGAGCCCTTGTTTCCCAATGTTAAGGCCGCCCTCTCGCCGATGGCCAAGACGGTGGCGCGGGCTGGCGAGGCCGGCGCGGGGCAGGCGGCGAAGATCTGCAATAACCTGCTGTTGGGCGTGTCGATGATCGGCGTCTGCGAGGCCTTGGCCCTGGCCGAACGCCTGGACCTGGATCCAGAGCGATTCTTCGAAATCGCCTCGGCCTCATCGGGCCAGTGCTGGTCTCTCACCTCATACTGCCCCTGGCCGGGCCCGGTGGCGGCCGCGCCGTCCAATCGCGGTTATGAGGGGGGATTCGCCGTCGCCATGATGCTCAAGGACCTCAAGCTGGCGCAGGGCGCGGCGGCTTCGGTGGGGGCCTCGACGCCCCTGGCGGCCCAGGCGGAGGCGCTTTATGCGTTGTTTGATCGCCTTGGCTATGGCGAAAAAGACTTTTCGAGCCTACTTCAGTTGCTACGCGGACGGTTGGACACCTTGGCCTGACCGTTGACGAAGTCGGCACGGTCGTTGACGCAGATCAAGCAGGCGCGACACAGCGCCTTGTAGACATTTTCCGAACCCGGCGCCAAAAACCGGGCGGATTTTAGGGGACCAGTTGCGGCGTGAGATTGTCGAGCGCGCGACCGGATTTCGTTGCGATGGATTACAGGACCGCCTTTCAGAACGCCCTTGAGCGGATTCACGCCGAGGGTCGCTACCGGGTCTTTGCAGATCTGAAGCGCCATCGCGGCGCCTTCCCCCGGGCCACATGGACCCGTCCCGACGGCTCGACCCAGGACGTGGTGGTCTGGTGCTCCAACGACTATCTCGGCCAGGGCCAGAACCCCGTCGTGATCGAGGCCATGAAGACGGCCATCGACGAAGCCGGCGCCGGCTCCGGTGGCACCCGCAACATCTCCGGCACCACCCATTACCATGTCGAGCTGGAGCATGAGCTCGCCGACCTGCACGGCAAGGAAGCCGCGCTTCTGTTCACCTCAGGCTATGTGTCCAACGAGGCGTCGCTTTCGACCCTCTACAAGATCCTGCCCGGGCTCATCATGTTCTCCGATGAGCTGAACCATAATTCGATGATCTCGGGCATCCGCGCCGGCGCGCGCGAGCAGCGTCGGGTCTTCCGCCACAATGATCTGGCTCACCTGGAAGAACTGCTGGCGGCAGCGCCGGCCGACGCGCCCAAACTGATCGCCTTTGAGAGCGTCTATTCCATGGACGGCGACATCGCCGACATGCCGGCCATGGTCGCTCTGGCCAAGAAGTACGGCGCCATGACCTATCTGGACGAAGTCCATGCGGTGGGCATGTATGGCCCCCGCGGCGCTGGCGTCGCCGAGCGCGACGGCGTCATGGACCAGATCGATATTGTCGAAGGCACCCTGGGCAAGGCGTTCGGCGTCATGGGCGGTTATATCGCCGCTGATGCTGTGATCATCGATGCGATCCGGTCCTATGCCGACGGCTTCATCTTCACCACCTCGATCCCGCCGGCCCTGGCGGCGGGGGCGGTGGCCTCGATCCGCTATCTGAAGGCGCACAACGAGGTTCGGGTGGCCCATCAGGCCCGCGCCCAGGCGCTCAAGGAGCGGCTGAGCAAGGCGGGCATCCCGGTGATGCCGTCCGAGAGCCATATTGTCCCGGTGCTTGTGGGCGATCCGGTCCATTGCAAAATGATCTCGGACATCCTGCTGAGCGACTACGGCGTCTATGTCCAGCCGATCAACTATCCCACCGTGCCCCGGGGCACCGAGCGGCTGCGCTTTACCCCGTCACCGGCCCATTCCGACGAGATGATCGATCATCTGGCCCGGTCGCTGGAAACCCTGTGGGTTCATTGCAATATCAAGCGCGTCGGCGGCGTCGCCGCCTGAGGCGCTAGGGTTTCGGGTTGGCGCGCGGTTCATCGGCGCGCCCTTCGACGGGATGCGCCTCAGGCCTTGCGGCGAACCCCGCGGCCAAGGCCGATCTGCTTGGCGAAGTTGGATCGCTTGGCCGCATAGGCCGGGGCGACCATGGGATAGTCTGGCGGCAGGCCCCAGCGGCGACGATAATCCTCGGGGCTCATGTCATAGCGGGACCGAAGGTAGCGCTTGAGCATTTTTAGCTGCTTGCCGTCCTCCAGGCAGACAATGAAGTCCTCCTGGATCGAACGGCTGATTGGCACGGCGGGCTTTGGCCGCTCCGTGGGCGCGATGGGTTGGGGTTCACCGAGGCCGCTGAGGGCGCCATGGACCGAGCGGATCAGGTCCGGCACGGCGTCAGCGCTGACCGCGTTGCGGCTCACATAGGCTGTGATGATGTCGGCCCCCAGGCGCAATACATACATCGAACGGCCCGAGGCCTCGTCTTCAACGCTCATTTGGTGGTCCCCTCCGACACGTACGACGGCGCCATGGCCGGGCTATGGCTGGCTTGGCGATGGGGTGGGAAACGCGCCGGATTGGACTTTGTTCCGCAGGTCGTCGGCTGTGGTTGGAACCTTGCCGCGATAGGGGTAAAAGGCGCCTCCGCTCCACCGACTCCGATGCGAGGTCCTCCCTTGACCGCCCAAGCCCAAACCACCGCCGCCGCCGACGCCTTCTTTGGACAGGGTGTGGCCGAGCGCGATCCTGAGATCGCGCACGTCCTGCAAGGGGAACTGAAGCGCCAGCAGGATCAGATCGAACTGATCGCCTCGGAGAACATCGTCTCGCGGGCGATCCTTGAGGTGCAGGGTTCGGTCCTGACCAACAAATACGCCGAAGGGTACCCGGGCAAGCGCTACTATGGCGGTTGCGAAGAGGTTGATGTGGCCGAAAGCCTGGCCATCGAGCGGGCGAAGCGCCTGTTCGGGGCGGAGTTCGCCAATGTGCAGCCGCACTCAGGCAGCCAAGCCAACCAGGCGGTATTCATGGCCACCATGAGCCCCGGCGACACCTTCATGGGCATGGATCTGGCGGCGGGCGGTCATCTGACTCATGGCAAGAACGTCAACCAGTCGGGCAAGTGGTTCAATCCCGTGGCCTATTCGGTCCGCCAGCAGGACCAGCTGATCGACTATGACGAGGCCGCGGCCGTTGCGCTGAGCGCCAAGCCCAAGGTCATCATCGCTGGTGGTTCCGCCTATAGCCGCGAAATCGACTGGGCCCGGTTCCGGGAGATCGCCGACAGCGTCGGCGCCATTCTGATGGTGGACATGGCCCACTATGCCGGTCTGATCGCCGGCGGCGCCTATCCCAACCCGGTTCCCCACGCCCATGTGGTGACCTCGACCACCCACAAGACCCTCCGCGGTCCCCGCGGCGGTCTGATCCTGACCAATGACAAGAAGCTGGCCAAGAAGATCGACTCTGCCGTCTTCCCCGGCCTGCAGGGCGGGCCGCTGATGCATGTCATCGCCGCCAAGGCCGTGGCCTTCGGCGAGGCCCTGCGTCCCGATTTCAAACTCTATGCCCGTCAGGTGGTGGAAAACGCCCGCGCCATGGCCGACGCCCTGGCCGCGGGGGGACTGAAAATCGTTTCCGGCGGCACCGACAGCCATCTGATGCTGGTCGACCTGACGCCCAAGGGGGTGACGGGGGCTGACGCCGAGGTCGCCCTGGAGCGCGCCAACATCACCTGCAACAAGAACGGCATACCCTTCGACCCGCTGCCCTTCACCCAGACCTCGGGCCTGCGCCTGGGATCGCCGGCCGGCACCTCGCGGGGGTTCGGCCCGGCCGAGTTCCGTCGCATCGGGCAGTTGATCGCCCAGGTGGTCGACGGTCTGGCCGCGGGTGGCGATAACGCCGCGGTCGAAGCCGCGGTCCGCGAAGAGGTCCTGACCTTGACCCGCCGCTTCCCTATCTACAGCTAGAGCGGCCAAGCTGGCCGCGGAGGGGCTGATCTCATGCGATGCCCGTTCTGTGGCCACGCCGAGAGCCAGGTGAAAGATAGCCGCCCGTCCGAGGACGGGGCGGCTATCCGTCGTCGCCGGCTGTGTCCGGCCTGCGGCGGCCGGTTCACCACCTTCGAGCGCGTCCAGCTCCGCGAGCTTACGGTGATCAAACGGTCTGGACGGCGCACGCCTTTTGATCGCGAAAAGCTGCTGCGCTCCATCGATATCGCCATCCGCAAGCGCCCGGTCGATCCCGAGCAAATTGACCGCATGGTCAATGGCATCACCCGTCAGCTGGAGAGCATGGGCGAGACCGATATTCCCTCAGAGGTAGTCGGGGAGCTGGTGATGAAGGCGCTCAAGTCCCTCGATGATGTGGCCTATGTTCGCTACGCCTCCGTCTATCGCGACTTCCGGGAGACCCGCGACTTCGCCGATTTCCTGGGCAGCGAAGGCCTTGGTGAGCGTTCGGAGGAGGAGCGTTAGGCGCACGTTCCGCCTGGCGCCGGCTCCTGGCGATGATCACGCTCAAGCTCGCCACCTCCCTCGACGGCAAGATCGCGACAGCTGCGGGCGAAAGCCGCTGGATCACTGGCGCGGAATCCCGCCAGCAGGTCCACCATCTCCGCAGCCTTCATGACGCCGTTCTGGTTGGCGCTGGAACGGCGCTGGCCGATGACCCCGAACTCACGGTCCGCCTGCCTGGCTATGCGGGGCCGCAGCCGGCTCGGGTGATCCTCGACAGTCGCCAGCGGCTGTCGCCGACATCGCGTCTGGCTCTTACGGCCCGGGATGTGCCCACCTATCTGGTCACCAATGGCGCGCCGGCCAGCGGACTGGTGGAGGCCGGCGTCCAGATTGTGCAGGTTGGCGAGAACGGCGCGGAGCGATCATCGCTTCCATCGGTCGTGGCCGCCCTGGCCGCCCTGGGTCTCGCTCGACTGTTCGTTGAGGGGGGCGGTGAGGTGGCCGCGAGCTTCCTGCGCCATAATCTCGTGGCGCGCCTGGAGTGGTTTAGAGCGCCTATCGTCATTGGCGACGAGGGCCGCTCTGGCGTCGGCGCTATGGCTCTTGAGGCCCTGTCCGGTGCGCCCCGGCTACGGCGAACGGAGATTCAGGTCCTGGGGCAGGATCTTTGGGAACGATACGAGAGGATCTGAATGTTCACAGGCATCATCACTGACGTCGGGCGAGTTCGGTCCGTCCGGGATACGGACCGTGATCGGCGATTTGAGATCGAAACCCGGTTCGACCTGTCGAGCGTGGAGATCGGCGCCTCCATCGCCCATGCGGGCTGCTGTCTGACCTTGGTCGAGAAGGGCGCCGACTGGTTCGCCGTCGAGGTGTCTGGCGAAACCCTCGATCGGACAACCATTGGGGCCTGGGAGCCCGGTCATCCCGTCAATCTGGAGCGTTCGGCCCGGGTCGGCGATGAGTTAGGCGGACATATCGTTTCTGGCCATGTGGACGGCGTCGGAGAGGTGATTTCGGTCGAGTCCGAGGGCGGCTCGCATCGGGTGAAGGTGCGGGTTCCCCGCCCGCTCCACCGATATATCGCCCCAAAGGGCTCCATCACGGTCGAAGGGGTGTCCTTGACCGTCAACGAGGTTGAGGATGACGTCTTCGGGGTGAACCTCATTCCTCACACCTGGGAGGTGACCACCCTGGGCGGGCTGAAGCCGGGCTCGGCGGTCAATCTGGAGATCGACATGCTGGCGCGGTATCTCGCGCGCTGGCGCGAAACCGCCTAAAGGCAGCATATGGCCGCCTTCCGCGGCCCCTGGAATCTGTGATGCAAGACGAGAAGCTGCGCGTCCTCGTGGTCGAGGCGCGATATTATAGCGAAATCGCCGACGCCCTGCTGGCGGGCGCAACCGACGTGCTGAGCGCGCACGAGGTCGATTTCGACGTGGTGACCGTGCCCGGGGCGCTGGAGATTCCCAGCGCCATCGCGATCGCCGACGCATCCGGCAGCGGTGGCGGGGTTGCCTATGACGGCTTTGTGGCCCTGGGCTGTGTGATCCGCGGCGAAACCTATCACTTCGAGATCGTGTCCAACGAATCGGCGCGGGGGCTGATGGAGCTGACCATTGGGCGCCGGCTCTGTATCGGGAACGGTATTCTGACGGTTGATGAAGAAGCTCAGGCCTGGGCGCGCGCCCGGGCCAGCGAGGGTGACAAGGGCGGCGGCGCTGCGCGGGCCTGCCTGGAAATGATCAGCCTGAAGGCCCGCCTGTCTGGGCACGACCAATGAGCGGCGACCTGCCGACGCCCCCGCAGCCGGCGCGACAGGCAAGGTCGGTGGCCCGTCTGGCCGTCGTCCAGGCCCTTTATCAGATGGAAGTATCCGGCGCGGGCGTGGAGGCGGTGATCCGCGAGTTCTCCGACCACCGTTTCGACCGGGATGTGGAAGGCTTCGCCCTCACGGGCGCGGACGAAACCTTCTTTGCTGACCTGCTGCGCGGTGTTGTGGCCCACCAGACTCAGGTCGACCGAGCCGTGGTTCGGCGACTGGCCCAGGGCTGGCGTCTGGAGCGGCTGGACGCCACCGTTCGGGCCATTCTTCGCTCAGGGGCCTACGAGCTTTCTGAGCGTCCTGATGTCCCCACCGAGGTGGTGATCGACGAATATGTGGAGCTGGCCAAGTCCTTCTTTGAGGGACCAGAGCCCGGCTTTGTGAACGGCGCCCTGGACGGATTGGCGCAGGATGTCCGGACCTGACGGCGCGGACAAAGCGCCGGACGAATTCGAGCAGATCGCCCGGCTCTACCGTCCCCTGACCCGCGGCGCCCCAGAGGCCCTTGGCCTTTTGGACGATGCGGCGGTCATTCCGGCCCGGCCCGGCTTCGACCTGGTTGTGACCAAGGACGCCATGGTGGAGGGGGTGCATTTCCCGGTCGGCGAGGCGCCCGACCTGGTGGCGCGCAAGCTGTTGCGGACCAACCTCTCCGACCTTGCGGCCAAGGGGGCTGATCCCTTCGGCTATTTCCTCGCGGTGGCCTGGCCGCCTGATGCGGACCTTGCTGTTCGCGAAGCCTTCGCCCGCGGCCTGGACGTCGACGGCGCGACCTTTGGCGTCGTGCTGCTCGGCGGCGACACCGTCTCGACTCCGGGCCCCTTGAGCGCCAGCCTGACTCTTCTCGGCTGGGTCCCCCAGGGGCGGGCGGTGCTCCGTTCGGGGGCGAGGCCTGGGGATCTCGTGATGGTCAGCGGCCCGATCGGGGACGGGGGCCTGGGCCTGGCCGCCGTCGAGGGTCGCCTCGCCGATGGCGATGGCTATCTGAAGGGCCGCTACAGGCTTCCTGGCCCGCGGTTGGACCTTCGCGACGGTTTGCGCCGTTGGGCCTCCGCCTGCGCCGACATCTCCGATGGATTGCTGGCCGATGCCGGTCATATCGCCACAGCCAGCGGCGTAGGGATTCAGTTGCACCTTGATCGTGTTCCCCTCTCCGCCGCCGGAGAAGGCTGGTTGGCCGACCAGCGCGACGTCGCCCGCGGCCGGGCGGCGCTGGCTAGCTTTGGCGACGATTATGAACTGGTGATCACCGCTTCGCCGCAGGCCGCGAAGGCCCTGGGTTTGCCGGTCATCGGCGTCGTCGAGGAGGGCCGGGGGTTGAGGGTGGACTTCGACGGCGCGCCCCTGCCGATCGAGCGCGCCGGCTGGTCGCACCCCTGATCGTAAGACAACGGCAACCCTGTCGCCCTAGGGTTTCGCCATGCATCGTCGAAGCCTGCTCGCCGCCATCCCGGCCCTGATACTGGCCAATCGCGCATCGGCCGCAGGCCCTCCGGCGGCCAAGGCCCAGGCAGGTCAGTATGTGGATATCTCTCCAGTGGCCCTGCCCGTGGTGATCGGCGAACGGGTGGTCAACTACATCTTCGTGGGCGTCCGGGTGAACCTCTCGCAGGTCGCCAACCTCCAGAAAATCAGGGAGCGCGAGCCGTTCTTTCGGGACGCCCTGGTGCGGGCGGGGCATCGCACCCCGTTCACGGGCAAGACCGACTTCGTCACCCTTGATGTGGACCGGTTGAAGGCGGTGATGCTCAAGGAGGCGGTGCGTCTCGGGGGCAGGGACATTCAGAGCGTGGCGGTCACGTCCCAGACCGCCAAGCGGCAAAGCGGCCTGCCTCGGCATCCGGGGGCCTGAGCCCCCTAGAAGGCCCGAAAACACAACCCGTTGCGCCCCTATCGCAACCTTGGCACAGTCCCCTGGCGAAAAATAAAAATGAGGCGCTGCAATGACGGCGTCTCAACCCAGAGGAAACGTTGCGGCTTGTCTTCCCCGGCATTCAGGCGGGGAAAGGCTGCGTCGCGCCATCAAATAGGGGCGTCTGAACTATGAGTCTCGAGCTTACGCTGGTGATTGTCGCCGGCCTGCTGGCGGTGCTTTACGGCATTGTCCAGTCCGCATCTCTGATGCGGGCTTCCCCCGGCAACCCTCGCATGCAGGAAATCGCCGCGGCGATCCAAGAGGGCGCCCAGGCCTATCTGCGCCGCCAATACACGACCATCGCCATGGTGGGCGTGGTCATTCTGATCGGTGTCGGGGCGCTTTTGGGCATCTACCCAGCCATTGGCTTCCTGATCGGAGCCGTCCTTTCGGGCGCCGCGGGTTTCGCCGGCATGTGGATTTCGGTGCGGGCCAATGTGCGGACCGCCCAGGCGGCTTCGGAGAGCCTCGAAAAGGGTCTGTCCCTGGCCTTCAGGTCCGGCGCTGTCACCGGCATGCTGGTGGCGGGTTTCGCCCTGGTCGGGGTGGCTGGCTACTTCTTCGTCCTGACGAGGACCCTTGGCTTCGAACTCACCAGCCGCGAGGTCGTGGACTCGCTGGTGGCCTTGGGCTTTGGCGCCTCCCTGATCTCAATCTTCGCCCGTCTGGGCGGGGGCATCTTCACCAAGGGCGCCGACGTGGGCGGCGATATGGTGGGCAAGGTCGAGGCTGGCATCCCAGAGGATGACCCGCGCAACGCCGCCACCATCGCCGACAATGTGGGTGACAATGTCGGCGACTGCGCCGGTATGGCCGCCGACCTCTTTGAGACCTATGCGGTGACCACCGTGGCCACCATGGTGTTGGCGGCGATCTTCTTCCGGGGCACCCCCCTGGTGGAGGCCATGATGATGCTGCCCCTGGCCATCTGCGGCGTCTGCATCATCACCTCGATCATCGGCACCTTCTTCGTTCGACTGGGCAAGTCGCGCAACATCATGGGCGCCCTCTATCGCGGCCTGATCGTCACCGGCCTCCTGTCTGTGGGCGCGATCTGGTGGGTCACCACTCGTATGGTGCCTGACACGGTGACCCTGGGAGCACGCAGCTTCGACGGCCTGTCCTTGTTCTATTGCGGCGTCGTCGGCCTGGCCGTCACCGCGGCCATCGTCGTCATCACCGAGTACTACACCAGCACCGCCTTCCGTCCGGTGAAGTCTGTGGCCAAGGCGAGCGTCTCTGGCCATGGCACCAATGTCATTCAGGGTCTGGCCGTCAGCCTTGAATCCACGGCGCTTCCGGCCCTGGTGATCATCGCCGGCATCATCGTGGCCAATGGCCTGGCGGGCCTGTTCGGCATCGCCATCGCCACCACCGCCATGCTGTCCCTGGCCGGCTTCATCGTCGCCCTGGACGCCTTCGGTCCGGTGACGGACAACGCCGGCGGCATCGCCGAGATGGCGGGCCTGCCCGCGGACGTCCGAGTGTCCACCGACGCCCTGGACGCGGTGGGTAACACCACCAAGGCCGTGACCAAGGGCTACGCCATCGGCTCGGCGGGCCTCGGGGCTCTGGTGCTGTTCGGCGCCTATACCGAGGACCTGAAGTTCTTCGCGTCCACCGCCGCGCCCGGATCCTTCTTTGAAGGCATGGGCGACGTGGCCTTCGATCTGTCCAATCCCTATGTGGTGGTCGGTCTGCTGTTCGGCGGGCTTCTGCCCTTCCTGTTCGGCGGCATGTCGATGACGGCCGTGGGTCGGGCGGCTGAGGCCGTGGTGGTCGAGGTTCGTCGCCAGTTCAAGGAGAACCCCGGCATCATGACCGGCGAGGTCAAGCCGGAGTACGGCCGGGCTGTGGACATCCTCACCAAGGCGGCGATCCGCGAAATGATCGTGCCCAGCCTTCTGCCCGTGGTGTCGCCGGTGGCCCTGTTCTTCGTCATCATGGCCATCGCTGGCAAGGCTGACGCCTTCTCAGCTCTGGGCGCCATGCTGATGGGGGTGATCGTCACCGGACTGTTCGTGGCCATTTCCATGACGTCTGGCGGCGGCGCCTGGGACAACGCCAAGAAGCTCATCGAAGAGGGCCATCACGGCGGCAAGGGATCGGAGGCTCACAAGGCCGCCGTCACCGGCGACACCGTCGGCGACCCCTACAAGGACACGGCCGGTCCCGCGGTGAACCCCATGATCAAGATCACCAACATCGTGGCGCTGCTGCTGCTGGCGATCCTGGCTCATGGAGCGGTCGGCTAGTCCGCCGATCAGCCAAACGACAAACGCCCCGGAGAGCGATCTCCGGGGCGTTTTCTTTGGACGTCTTACAGATGGCTTTAGCGCCGGTCCCCCGGGCGATTGCCAGGCACTGATTCATCGTCCCGCGGCAGCATGCCCCCACGGCCGACATTGCCCAGCAGCTGCTCGAGAACGGTCAGCTCGCGGCCGCGGGTCGGGGTTTCGCGATCATTGAAGGCCACCACCCGGCCGTCCTCCAGGGTGTAGTGATCCACCGACTCCACCACTTCGCTGTCGCTGTTGAACGTAATGGCGACCACCTCGCGGTTGACGATCTGCGGCCGCAGGAAGGCCACCTGCTCCTTCACCTGGGCGACATAGAACCAGATGTTGTCCTCAAAGGTCGAGGTGGCGGAGGGCGAACCCAACCGGCCTCTGACGGTGGACTTGGTGTCCTCTCCCACCTTCACATCGGTCGGACTGGCGTCGATCGCCTGGAATCCGGAGTAGGTGGTGATCGGCGCGCAGGCGCTGGTGGCCAGCAGTCCGGCCGAAAAGACGGCGAAGGCGACACGGCGAAACATGTGGGAACCGGACCTGTTCAAGACTTCAAGACTTTGACCTATCGCCCGCGGGGCCTTAGTTCAATGCCCGCCGTTAACGCCCTGTGGCGGCAAAATCGAGGCAAAGATGATCCTGGAGCGTCTCTTTCGTCCCAAGCCGGCAAGAATCGCTGGCCAAAAACTCTATGCCGAAGTGGTGACCCAGGCCCGCTCGCCTGAATTTTACGGTCGCCTGGCCGCGCCGGACACGGTGGAAGGGCGCTTCGAGCTCTACTCCCTCCATGTGGTGCTGCTGCTGGATCGCCTCAAGCGTCAGGGCGCTCCAGCGGCCGACACCGCCCAGGCCCTGTTCGACGCCTACATCTCAGCCCTCGATGACGCCCTGCGGGAAATGGGGGTGGGCGACCTGTCCGTAGGTAAGAAGATGCGCAAGCTGGGTGAGGCCTTCTACGGGCGGGTGAAATCCTATGAGACGGCCCTGAGCCTGCTCCCCGACGAGGCGCCCTTGGCCGCCCTGATCGCGCGGACGGTCTATGCCGAGGCCGAAGGCGCGCCGGTCGAGCCCATGGTCGCCTATGTCCTGCGCCAGCGGCTAACCCTGGCTGAGCTGCCCTTGGAGACCATTCTGGCGGGCGATATCGTCTGGGCGGCTCCGTGAACCAGGCTCCGATCTGGTCCCATCGGTTCCGTATGGGCGATCTCGCCCGCGGACCGGTAAATCTGCGGCTTGAGGCCGACGAAGCGACGCGGACGGCTCTGGCGCGCCATCTGGGCCTGCGCAAGATCAAGTCTCTGACCGCCGATGTCCGGGTTCGCCCGTGGTTGGATGGCGCGGAGATTGGCGGCCGGTTCGAGGCCGTGGTGGAGCAGGAGTCCGGGATATCCCTCGAGATCTTCGACCAGACGGTCGAAGGTCCCTTGGAGGTGCGCCTGGTCCCTGCGGGGAGCCCCAACGCTCCAGATCCCGAGGTGGAAATCGAGCTTGATCCAGACGCCCCCGATCCGCCCGAAATCCTCCAAGGCGACGTTATCGATCTGGCGGCCTATGTGGTCGAGCACCTCGCCGTGGAGCTCGATCCCTTCCCCCGATTGCCCGGGGAAACCTTCGACTACCAGTCGCCGCAGGATGACGACTCGCCCTTCGCCGTGC
>NZ_JAUSBZ010000059.1 GCF_030651755.1 Phenylobacterium sp.
GAGCGTTGCGCCGCCCGGCAGACTTTTCACCAGGCAGGCTGCGCCCGGCAATTTTTGCTGGGCGCCAATGGGCAGAAAGTGCCGGGTATTTCGAGGGTCGGCATAATTTGCCGGGCCAAAACGTGCCTAATGCACCTATAACGCAATGATTCCAGATATTTGAGAGCGGGGCTCCCGCCAAGGCGACTTGGCGCGCCCGTTGCTGCCATTAGGTCCGGGCAAAACGCCCACGGCGGTCAAAACGACGGCCGGTTTCCTTAAGAACAAGGACCTAGGCGCATGAATAGCGTTAACACCAATATCGGGGCCATGGTCGCCCTGCAGAACCTCAATAAGACCAGCAGCCAACTTGGTGAAGTTCAGAACCGTATCAATACGGGCCTGAAAGTCGCCAGCGCCAAGGACAACGGCGCGATCTGGGCCATCGCTCAGAACCAGCGTTCGGAATCGGGCGCCCTCAACTCGGTCAAGGAAAGCCTCCAGCGCTCGATCTCGACGGTGGACGTGGCCCTCTCGGCCGGTGAGAGCATCTCTGACACCCTGCTCCAGATGAAGGAAAAGGCCCTGGCCGCTTCCGACACCACTCTGGACGCCGCCAGCCGCACGGCCCTGAACGACGACTTCAAGGCCCTGCGCGACCAGCTGACCAAGGTTGTGAACAACGCCGAGTTCAACGGCGCCAACATGATCAAGGCCACGACCCCCACCACGGTGGCGGCCCTGGCTTCGGCCGACGGCGTGAACAAGATCACGGTCGCCGCTCAGAGCCTGGCGCTCGGCGGGGCGAACGTGACCGTCACGGCCACGGCCTCCATCGGCACCCAGACCACCGCGGCGGCGATGATCGCCACGATCAACACCTCGATCGCCAACGTGTCCTCGGCCCTGTCCAAGCTCGGCACCGGCTCCAAGGCCCTGTCGTCGCACTTCAGCTTCGTGAGCAAGCTGCAGGACACGATCGACGCCGGCGTGGGCAACCTCGTCGACGCCGACCTGGCCAAGGAGAGCGCCCGTCTCCAGTCGCTGCAGACCAAGCAGCAGCTGGGCATTCAGGCGCTGTCGATCGCCAACAGCTCCAGCTCCTCGCTGCTGGGCCTCTTCCGCTAACGAGCGTTCCGGGTCCAGGCGTCTGACGTCTGGATCCGGCTGTGGAAGGCGGGGAGGGCGACTTCCCCGCCGGCCGCAGTCCTCATTTAGGGAGGCTGGCGACAGCAATGCGCCAGCCAAGACAGGATGGAAAATCGAGTGGCGGCTGTGGCGGCCACGAACAGAGCAAGCTTCGATCGGCCGGCCCCCCAGACGAGCCGCGCCCCATCGGATCCCGCTCCGCGGCCCGCCCCGAAGTCTGAACAGGCCGACGTCCGGCTGATCATCGAGGAAGACCCCAATCTGGGGGCCTATGTCTACAAGACTGTCGATCGCCACACCGGCGAAGTCATCTCGCAGATGCCGCGGGAAGAGGTCCTGAAGATGCGGGAGCGCGCCGATTACGAGACCGGCGACGTGGTCAGCACCCAGGTCTGAGCCTCCGCCCGACCCTTTGGGGGCTCGGCAGAAGATGAGTCCTTTCAACCGCCTCGGCTTGCCGCGGCGGTCGCCGCCGTGTGCGCGTTAACCATCTAGACACCATGATTCCATAGCTTGCCCTTCGAACAGCAACCCGCGACTCGGCCCGAGGAGGCGAGGCGGGTCGCGGACGAAGAAGGAGGTCCGGGCCATGGCGATCAGCGTTCACACCAATAAGTCTGCATTGGTCGCTCTGCAGAATCTGAATCGGACCAATGACGAACTGTCCGGCGTGCAGAATCGCATCAGCACGGGATTGAAGATCGGCAACGCCAAGGACAACGCGTCCGTCTGGGCGATCGCCCAGGGCCAGAGGGCCGATATCGGCGCCCTTGGCGCGGTGAAGATGAGTCTCAACCGCGCGCAGTCCATCTCGGAAGTCTCCATGGCGGCGGGCGAGTCGGTCTCCGATCTGCTGGTCCAGCTCAAGGAGAAGGTCGTCGCGGCGATGGACACGTCGCTCGACGCCTCCTCGCGGACGGCGCTGGACTCCGACTTCAAGTCGATTCTCCGCCAGATCACCCAGGTCGTTGAAAATTCTGAGTTTGATGGCGCCAACATCCTGGATGGATCGGTCGCAGGCTCAATCCGGTTCCTGGCGAACGCCGACGCCAACGCCTACATCACCCTGACCACCCAGAACATGTCCTTGGGCGGCGGCATCATCACCATGGCGGCGACGGCGTCGATCACGACGGCGACGCTGGCGACGGCCATCCTCAGCCAGCTCGACGCCTCGATCACCAATGTGAACCAGTCCCTCGGCAGTCTGGGGGCCCAGGCCAAGCAGATCGAGGCCCACAACAAGTTCGTGTCCAAGCTCACCGATGTGCTGACCTCGGGCGTCGGCAACCTGGTGGATGCTGATCTGGCCAAGGAGAGCGCCAGGCTGCAGGCCCTGCAGGTCCAGCAGCAGCTTGGCGCCCAGGCCCTGTCGATCGCCAATGAGGCGCCGCAGGTGATCCTCTCCCTCTTCCGCTAGGGCCGACCCGTTTGACTCGTGATGGGGCGTCAGAGTGACCCGGATCAGGACCCTGATCCGGGTCCTTTGCCCATGCGCGTTAACACCCTGTAAGCTCGGCCTGTCCGACAATGGCGGCGCAGGCCCTCGCCTGCGAAAGGCGCGCCTGTGATCGGTTTCGATTCCAACCTGCTGGTGAACTACTACCAGTCCAAGCTCGGAGGGGTTGGCGGCGCCTCGTCGACGGCTTCGGGCGGCGTCGCGCGGAAATACGCCCCCACGGCGCCCTGGTCCCCCCAGGCGACGCCTGTCGACACATCAGCCCTCCTCAAGGCGGCCCTGCAGGGCTCGAAACTCATTGATGAGAGCGCCGCCACGCTCGATCTGGCTGGCGCCAGCTCCGACTACAAGAAACTCTTCGCCCTGTATCAGGGGCTCGCCACCCTGACCTCCCTGGCGGAGCGGGCCAACGCCAAGAACCTGACCAGCTTCGACTCGGCGCGCGTCCTTTCGGCCTTCACCAAAGGCATGGCCGAACTGACCAACTATGTGAACGCCGCCAAGTTCGACAATGTGCGCCTGGGGTTCGCCGAGGTGGCGGACACGGCCCGGGCCACGGTGGGGATCGCCCGCGCCAAGACCGAATATGTGACCCAGCCCCTGGTCACCGGCGTCGCCGATGGCCCGGTCCCGGCCTTCGCTGGCGATGTGAAATTCGACATCTCGATCCAGCAGATCAACACCAGTCTCAGCATCCATATCGACCTTGCCGAGATGGGCGCCCAGACGCGCACCCTGCCCAATGTGATCAACCACATAAACGCAAAGCTGGAGGCCGCTGGAGTCACCACCCGGTTCGCTCAGGAGCGGATCCCGGGGGCGGAACGCTCCTATCAGTCCGGCGGCAAGACCATCAAGCTCGCGCCCAGTCCTGACCAGTGGGCGATGAAGATCAAGACCGACATCACCGAGAAGGTCACCTTCTCGGCCGTCGAGACCGCGCCGGCCATCTATCTGACCCAGAAGGTCGGCGACCCCGACCCCGATGGGAAGCCGGACACCAAGGACGGGGTGCAGTTCAATCAACTGCTGAAGTTCCAGACCGAGACGGGCGCCGTGGCGGCGCCGCTGCAGCCGGCGGGCGAGGCCAACTGGGTGGAAGGCCGCATCTTCGCCAAGCCCCTTGAGGGCGCCATCGAGACGGTGCGGGCCACCCAGGTGGGGCCGGACGGTTCGGTCTACATCCTGGCTGACATCAGCGGCGCAACCGGCGGCCAGTCCATCAAGGGCGACCGTGACGTCGCCCTGATGAAGTATGACTCGGCGGGCAAGCTTCTCTACACCCGTGTGCTGGGCGCTTCGGAAAACGCCAAGGGCCTGGCCCTGGCTGTCTCGGCTGACGGCCAGGTGGCCGTGGCCGGCTCGGTGACCGGGGGGCTGAACGGATCGGTGGACGGCCCCCTGAATTCCAGCGCCTCGGCGGCCCTCACCGACAAGAGCGACAGTTTCGTCACGGTGTTCAACGACAAGGGCGAGGAGCTCTGGACCGCCCGCCGCGGCGCACGGCTTGAGGATGAGGCCAGCCAGATCGCATTCGGGTCCGACGGCACGCTCTACGTCGCAGGTCGGTCAAAATCGACCATGCCTGGGACCACCGCTCTTGGCGGTTGGGATTCCTATGTTGAGGCCTTCAGCGTCAACGGACAGGGGGTGGCCCAGCCCCAGTTCACTCAGTCCTTTGGCACCGCCGGAGATGATCGGCCTGCGGGCCTGGTCGTCGATGGCGACGCCCTGGTGACGGCCACGATCGAGAATGGTCGGGCGGTGATCCGACGCTTCGACATCTCTGGGGGCACGCCCGTTCAGGTCGCCATGCGGGATCTGGGCGACCTTGAAGGGGGCACGATCACCGGTCTGGCCCTCGACAATGGTCAGCTGATCATCGCCGGCTCCACGCGAAACACAGCCCTGGACGCAGGAACGGTGACCCGGGCCCATGCCGGGGGCGTGGACGCCTTCGCCGCGCAGATTTCCGCAGACCTCAGCCTCGGACCCACGGACGCCGTGGCCTATTATGGCGGGGCAGGGGATGATCAAGCCGCGGGTCTGGCGGTGTCTGCTGGTCAGGTGTGGATCACCGGGCAGGCGGGCGGGGCCTTGCCTGGCCACACCACCATGGGCAAAGCCGACGGTTTCCTGGCGCGACTGGATATCGCCGCCGGCGCTGTGGCCTGGTCCCAGCAATTCACGGGCAAGGAAGGGCACGCTTTGCCCGGCTCCATCGCCATCGCCCAGCAGGGCGCCAGCGTTCTGGACAGGCTTGGTCTGCCGTCTGGCGAGCTCAAATTCAGCGACTCCGCCAAGCTGACCTCGGTCAGCGCCCTGAGACCGGGCGATCAGTTCAACATCATCGCCAATGGCGGCCGACCCAAGGCCATCACCATCGCCGTCGATGAAACCCTTGAGAGCCTGATGCTCAAGATCCGGCGTGAGACCGGATTCCAGGTCAAGGTCGAGACCACCGTCACCGAGGGGGTGCGGCGCCTGCAGATCAAACCCCTCAATGCGCGATCTGTGATCGAGCTTTCCCCCGGCAAGACGGGTCAGGACGCGCTGGCCATCCTCGGTCTGAAGGAGGGCATCGTCCGCGCCAGCAAGATTGAGGACGGCAAGACGGTGTCGGCCGATGGCAAGGCGGATTTCTTTGGGCTGGGCCTTCACTCGGGGATCAACCTGGGCAGCCCCGAACAGATCCGCCACGCCATATCCGAGCTCACCCAGGCCCAGGGCGTCATTCGCAAGATCTATACGGCCCTGCGTGACGCTGCGACGCCCAAGAATGTCCTTGCGCAGCGGGCGGCGGCCTCCAGCGGACAGGCGTCAGCCTATATGACAAGCCGGATTGCGAACTATCAGGCGGCCCTCGATCGCCTGACCGGCGGCGGCTAGGGATCATGCGATCAGGCGCACCCGCCGGATGAGCAGGGTTCGACCTCAGACCGGACTCCATATTTCCGGCGCGCGCTCCAGGCCCGCTTCTTGAAACCTTTACACGGGCGGTCTAGAGGCGACCTTGGATCGCGCAGGCCAGCTCTGCGCGTAGCGAAGGCCAATTTTGTCGGCGCGCTTTGGGCGCTGATGTGATCTTTGGCAGGAACCCCGCGTGCGAGGCCCCATGGATTTCCTGAACGATCGTCGCATCGTGCTGTCCTTGATCGGCGGCGCCCTGGCCTTGCTGGCCGGCATGGGCATTGCGGTGGGGCTCCTCGCCCGGGGCGACGACGAGCCGGCGCAAGCGCCGCCCGCCTCCAAGGCGGGTCTGGTGGTGGAAACCACCGAGGGTGACGATGGCCGCCTCGATCCGGCCCGGCCGCTGCGGTGTTTCGTCGGCGGTCAGTTTGTTGGTGAGGTCACGCTTACGGAGTGCGCCCAGCGCAATGGCGTAGCCACAGGCGCCCTGGACGTGGGGGTCGATGAAACCGGCGCCCTGGCCGCCGCCGATGCGGCTGGCACCGTGCTCACACCCTTGCCGCCGCCAGTGGAGACCGTGACCCCGGCGGCCCCCGCCCTCGCAGCGCCGCCGCCCCAGGCGGCCGCCCCGGGACCGATCGCCCAGGCCAGCGCGCCGGCGGGCGCCTGCTGGCGCTACACCGAGGCGGAATGGCGGCGGATGCCCGGTGATCTGACGCTCAACGCCTGTGTCCAGGCCCTGTTCGCGGGGCGGTGCGAAGTTCAAGGGGCGGCGACCTATGGCCGTTGGATGCAGCAGACCCTTCGGCTGGTGCCGGGGCGGGTGGAGGTTTCGGCCGACAATCGTCGCTTCCGGACCCTGGCCGATCAGGGGCCAGGCTGCGCCATTCCCCCCATCGGTTGACGCCTCGCGCGCGCCGCGAAGCGGGTGTAGGATTTAGCCATGTTGAGAACCGTCATCCTCTTGGGCGCATGCGCCCTCGTCCTCGGCGCCTGCCAGAAGCGAACCACCCCGCCAGGGGACCGCGGGGTCTGTTATCAGGTGGTGCGCACCCCCGAGGGGACGCTGAAATACAACAAGATCCCCGGCGCGCAGCCGGACCTCGAGCACTGCGCGGCGGCGCTTGAGGCGATCCGGGTTCGCTTCCTGCAGATGGGCGGGACCACGCGAACCCTGGTCGGCGCCTACCAGGGCAACTTCATCTTCGTGCAGAGCGAAGGGATTTTCACCTCTCCCTCCTGGGAGCAGAATCGGTATCTGGCCCTGGTGCGCACCGGTGATGGTCGCCTGGCCATCCCAGGCGCCATGCCGCGGGCGCCGGCGCCGTGAGAACGTAAATGGAACATCGGCGTTGATCCCGGCGCCCCTGCGGGCTAGCCTGAAGGCTGGTCCAGGCAACCTTCTTTCAGAGTTTCAAGGATTTCGACATGGCGGGCAGCGTCAATAAGGTCATTCTCGTCGGTAATCTGGGGGCCGACCCGGAAATTCGCGCCCTGTCGTCCGGCGACAGGGTCGCCAACCTCCGGATCGCCACGTCGGAAACCTGGCGCGACCGCGCCTCGGGCGAGCGCAAGGAGCGCACCGAGTGGCATCGGGTGGTGATCTTCAACGAGAACCTGGTGAAGGTGGCCGAGAGCTATCTGCGCAAGGGCTCCAAGGTCTATATCGAAGGCGCCATCCAGACCCGCAAATGGACCGACCAGAGCGGCGTGGAGAAGTACTCCACTGAGATCGTTCTGCAGAAATTCCGCGGTGAGCTGACCATGCTGGATGGCCGTGGCGGCGACAGTGACGAGGGCGGCGGCTCCGGCGGCGGCTTCTCGTCCAGTGGCCCGCGCAGCCAGCCGTCCGGCCCCCGTGAAGACTTTTCCGCGGACCTGGACGACGAAATCCCCTTCTAAATCTCCGCCTATCGCGAGCACGGATTTGCGGCCGGTCCTGTTTCAGGGCCGGCCGTTGTCATGCCTGGGGTCGGGTTGAGCCATGGTCAAGCCTACGCACAGCTACCTAGGGGGTGAGGCGGAATTTTGTGAGCCGGGGGAGGGGTCTATCAATCTGCTCAGTGATTTATCGCCCTCACCGCAGGGCGCGTATCAAGGATCAACCCCATGACCGCCCCCCTCGTCGACCTCTCCGTCCACCACGCGCCCAAAGGGGTGTCGGACGCCGTCGCCCTGGGCTTCACCAAGCTGCTGCGCTTCACCGCCGACACCTTCTTCGCCAAGCGCTATGGCCATCGGGCCGTGGTGCTGGAGACCGTGGCGGCCGTACCGGGCATGGTTGGAGCCACGATCAACCACCTGACCTGTCTGCGCCGGATGTGCGACGACAAGGGCTGGATCAAGACCCTGATGGACGAGGCCGAGAATGAGCGGATGCACCTGATGACCTTCATCGAGGTCGCCAAGCCGACGGCCTTCGAGCGCTTTGTCATCGTCGCCGTCCAGTGGGTCTTCTATCTGTTCTTCTTCGGCCTCTATCTGGTCTCGTCAAAGACCGCCCACCGGGTGGTGGGCTATTTCGAGGAAGAGGCGGTGATCAGCTACACCAACTATCTCGCCGAACTGGACGAAGGCCGTTCGCCCAACCTCCCGGCCCCAGAGATCGCCAAGCGCTATTGGGGTCTGCCAGACGACGCCACCCTGCGCGATGTGGTGCTGGTGGTCCGGGCCGATGAAGCCCATCACCGCGACGTCAACCACAGCTTCGCCAATGAGATCGCCGGCCTGCCCACGGGCGCTATCGCCCCTTGCCCGCCGCATGAAGAACTAAAGCCTGCCTGGAAAACCGCAGCCTGACCTTCAGGCGGTGATCGGCGCAAAGAAAGAGGGACGGAGTTCAACACTCCGTCCCTCTGGCGTTTGCGGTTGAAGCGTGGGGTTTTAGTCGGCGGAGTCCTTTGGCGGACAGACGTCACTGATCCGCCGGGCCTCGGTGCTGGCGCGTCCCGAAACCGGGATGCCGGCGAAGGTGGTGGCGATGTTCGCCGTCAGCTTGAAGGTGGTTGGGGTGAAATCCCCTTGGCCCGATACGGCCACCTGCCGACCCTTCTTGCTGACACAGGTGCCCTTCAGCAGGATCTTGCCGCCCGCGAACGAGCGGGTGGGATAGGTGCAGGTGTAGTGCCGGTTGCTCGGCCCCATCATGAACTTCTCGACGTCCGCTGGCGTCAGGCAACGCTTTTCCACGTCCGTCGTGCGGATCGGCGAGAGCATGCGATTTGTGCTCTCCCAATAGCCGGGCAAGATGGTGTCAGCCGCCGCCGCGGGGCCGGCGAGGGCCGCGAGGGCCAGGGCGAGGGGCGCAAAGCGTGTCATCGTCATGTCCTGGTCAATCTAGGAAGTTGGCATAACGCCTTCAACCTGAACCAATCCTGTCATCTCGTGGGGTGGGCGAGGCTTGTCCTAGCCGGGGCGGAGGCACGGTCCCTGGGCCGCGAAGTTGGCGCAGCCGCCGGGGGATGCTAACACCTCAGTTCCCACCTTGTGTCCGATTCTGACGGCTTTTCCCTGCTTTGACAGACGATCTCCATAACCCACCGGAAGCTGGCCGGCGCGGGGGCATCGCCCCTATCGCCATCGAAGACGAGCTGAAGCGCTCGTATCTCGACTACGCCATGAGCGTCATTGTCAGCCGGGCCCTGCCTGACGCCCGTGACGGACTGAAGCCGGTGCATCGCCGCATCCTCTTCTCCATGAGCGAGCAGGGCCACACCCCTGACCGCAGCTATGTGAAGTCGGCGCGGGTGGTCGGTGACGTGATGGGTAAGTATCACCCGCACGGGGACTCGGCGATCTACATGACCCTGGTGCGGCTGGCTCAGCCCTTCTCCATGGGTCTGCTGCTGATTGATGGCCAGGGCAATTTCGGCTCGGTGGATAACGATCCGCCAGCCGCGATGCGCTATACCGAGTGCCGTCTGACCAAGGCGTCCATGTCGGTGCTGGCCGACCTCGACAAGAACACCGTCGATTTCAAGCCCAACTATGACGGGTCCGAACACGAGCCGGCGGTTCTGCCCTCGCGGATTCCCAATCTGCTGGTCAATGGCGCCGGCGGCATCGCCGTGGGCATGGCCACCAACATCCCGCCGCACAATCTGGGCGAGGTGATCGACGCCTGCGTGGCCTATGTGGACAATCCGGATATCGGGATCGAGGAACTGGCCGACATCGTGCCGGGGCCGGACTTCCCCACCGGCGGCGAGATCATGGGCCGGGCCGCCTCGCGGCAGGCCATGCTCACCGGTCGCGCCTCGGTGGTCACGCGCGGCAAGGCCGCCGTGGAGGAAATCCGCAAGGACCGCGAAGCCATCATCATCACCGCCTTGCCCTATCAGGTGAACAAGGCTGGCCTGGTGGAACGGATCGCCGAACTGGTCCGCGACAAGCGCATCGAGGGCGTCGCCGACCTGCGCGACGAGAGCGACCGTGATGGCATGCGCGTCGTGGTGGAGATCAAACGTGACGCCTCAGCCGAAGTGCTGCTGAACCAACTCTACCGCTTCACCCCGCTGCAATCCTCCTTCCCCGTGAACATCCTGGCCCTGGACCGGGGGCGCCCGCGGGAGATGAACCTCCGCGACCTGATCGTGGCCTTTATCGAGTTCCGCGAAGAGGTTGTGGTTCGCCGCACCAAGTTCGAGCTGTCCAAGGCCCGCGATCGCGGCCACGTCCTCGTCGGCCTGGCCATCGCCGTGGCCAATATTGACGAGGTGATCCATATCATCCGTTCGTCGAAGGATCCGGCCGAAGCTCGCGAACGCCTGACCGAGCGGGCCTGGCCTGCCGGCGACATGATGCCCCTCGTCGATCTGATCGCCGATCCGCGCACGGTGCTGCTGGAAGGCTACCAGATCCGCCTGACCGAGGAGCAGTCCCGGGCCATTCTGGCGCTGACCCTCTCGCGTCTCACCGGTCTTGGTCGTGATGAGATCTTTGGCGAGGCTGGCGAACTGGCCGGCGCTATCAAGGGCTTTCTTGAGATTCTCGCTTCCCGCGAGCGGGTCATGGGCATCGTCCGTGACGAGTTGATCGAGGTGAAGACCGCATTCGCCGTGCCCCGCAGGACCGAGATCCTGGAAGGCGGCGGGGATATGGACGATGAGGACCTCATCGCCCGCGAAGACATGGTCATCGCCGTCACCCATTCCGGCTATGTGAAGCGCACGCCGCTGGCCACCTACCGGACCCAGCATCGGGGCGGCAAGGGCCGCTCTGGCATGTCCATGAAGGAAGAGGACGTGGTCACCCGCGTCTTCTCCGCCAATACCCATACGCCGGTGCTGTTCTTCTCCTCCGGCGGCAAGGTCTACAAGCTGAAGGTCTGGCGTCTGCCTGTTGGTGCGCCGAACTCCCGCGGCAAGGCCTTCGTCAACTTGCTGCCCATCGAGCCCGGCGAGGCGATCACCTCGATCCTGCCCCTGCCCGAGGATGAGAGCAGCTGGGATCAGTACGACGTCATGTTCGCCACGCGATCGGGCAATGTCCGGCGCAACAAGCTGTCGGACTTCGTGCAGATCAACCGCAACGGCAAGATCGCCATGAAGCTGGACGAGGGCGACGCCATCATCGGCGTGGCCGTCTGTCAGGCTGATCAGGACGTGCTGCTGACCACCTCGACCGGCCGCTGCATTCGCTTCTCGGTGGAGGACGTCCGCGTCTTCGCCAGCCGTGACTCCACCGGCGTGCGCGGCGTGCGCCTGGCCCAGGGCGACAGCGTCATCTCCATGGCCATCCTACGCTCGGTCGATGCGACGCCGGCCGAGCGGGCGGCCTATCTGAAGCACGCCACCGCCACCCGTGCGGCGGAGTCCGGCGAGGCCGAGGAACCCACCGCGCCGGAAACCGGCGAGGACGAGGATGTCGAGGCCGGCGAACAGGCCTTGTCCCTGGAGCGGATCGCCGCCCTGGGCGCGGCTGAGGAGTTCATCCTCACCGTTTCCTCCGAGGGTTTTGGCAAGCGCAGCTCTGCCTATGACTTCCGCCGCACCGGCCGCGGCGGCCAGGGCCTGATCGCCCAGGACCTCACCAAGCGCGGCGGCAAACTCACCGCCTCATTCCCGGTGGAGGAGGGCGACGAGATCCTGCTGGTCACCGACCAGGGCCAGTTGATCCGCACGCCAGTGGGCCAGGTCCGCATCGCCGGGCGCAACACCCAGGGCGTGACCATCTTCCGCACGGCGGCCGATGAACACGTGGTCTCGGTGGAGCGCTTGGCCGAGGGCTCGGATGGCGCCATCTCCGAGGATGATGAGGGCGCTGGTGGCGATCCAGGGGCCGTCAGCGAGGATTAGGCCTTGCATTCGTCGGGTTGCGCGGCGAAAGCCGAACCAAATAGAACACGGGGAAACGTCGCATGACCCGCATCGGGCTCTATCCGGGCACCTTCGATCCGATCACCAATGGCCACGCCGACATCATCGGCCGGGCGGTCAAGCTGGTGGACAAGCTGGTGATCGGCGTGGCGGTGAACGCTGGCAAAGGTCCAATGTTCTCGCTGGAGGAGCGGGTGGCCATCATCAAGGCTGAGACCGCGCCCCTGGCCGCTGCGATCGAAATCGACGTCCAGCCCTATGAAGGCCTGACCCTGCAGTTTGCGCGACAGGTCGGGGCCGGCATGATCATCCGCGGCCTGCGGGCCGTGGCCGACTTCGAATACGAGTTCCAGATGACGGCCATGAACCAGCAGCTCGATCGTGAGATCGAGACGGTGTTCCTGATGGCCGATCCCCGGCATCAGGCTATCGCCTCTCGCCTGGTCAAGGAGATCGCCACCTTGGGCGGCGAGGTCGGCAAGTTCGTCAGTCCGCGAGTCAAGGAGGCTCTGCTGGCCAAGGTCCGCGGCTAATGCCCGTGGGCGAGGACTTCGCCCAGGCCTGGATCGAGGCCTGGAACCAGCATGATCTGGCCGCGATCCTGCCCCACTATGCCGAGGATGTGGTCTTTACGAGCCCGGCGGCGACACGGATCACGGGCGAGCCCTTGGGCCGCGTTGAGGGTAAGGCGGCGCTGGCGGCCTATTGGGGAGCAGCCCTGCGCCAGGTTCCCGATCTGACCTTCACCCTTCGCGGCGTGTTTGGAGGCGTGAACGGCCTCGCGCTGCGCTATCACAGCTCGCGCACCGACGCCGAGGTGGTCGAGGTGATCCGATTTGGCCCAGACGGTCTGGCGGTCGAGGCCTCCGCCTATTACGAGTGATCCCATGACCCGTATGACCCTGATCGCCGCCCTCGCGCTCGCGACGGTGGCTACGCCCGCCTTGGCGCAGCGTTCCTCCCCACAGCCTCCACCCGCAGCCCTCAAGGCGCCCACCGCCCAGGACTGGCGCACCCCTGACGCCGCCGACGTCATGGTGATCGACACCAACAAGGGTCGGATATTCGTCGAACTCGCCCCGCGCCTGGCGCCGGCCCATGTGGAGCGGATCAAGATCCTGACTCGCCGGGGTTTCTATGACGGGCGCAGCTTCTTCCGCGTCATCGACGTCTTCATGGCCCAGACCGGCGATCCGCTCGATTCGGGCGCCGGCGGCTCGGAACTGCCCGACCTGAGCGCCGAGTTTACCTTCCGCCGAGGCGCGGCCGATCCGTTCGTCCCTGTGGCGGATGCGGGCGCAAGCCAGACCGGCTTTGTCGGCGTCGTGCCGGTGATGACCCAGAGCCCCATGCTGATGGCCATGACGGCCGACCAGAGGATCACCGGATGGGCCCTGTTCTGCCCGGGCGTGGCGGGCATGGCCCGCGGCTCGGAGGAGAATTCGGCCAACAGCCAGTTCTTCCTGATGCGTCAGGCCTATCCCTCCCTCGAAAAGCGCTACACCGCCTTCGGGCGGGTGGTTGCGGGCCTTGAGGTGGTCCGGGCCATCAAGACCGGCGAGCCGGTGGCCGCGCCGCAGGATCAGATGACCCGGGTGCGCATGCTGGCCGATATTCCGGGCGCCGAACGCCCGGCCTTGCGCGTTGTCGACACGGCGGGCCCCTGGTTCGCCGCCCAGGTGGCGCAGATGCGCGCCGAAGACGGGGCCGATTTCTCGGCCTGCAATCTCAAAATCCCCTCCGAGGTAAAGTGATGGATTCCGAAAACACCCTGATCATGACGCTGGAGTCCGGTCCGGTGACCATTCGCCTGCGTCCCGACCTGGCGCCTGGCCACGTGGCCCGCATCAAGGAACTGGCCCGCGAAGGCTTCTATGACGGCGTGGTCTTCCACCGGGTCATCCCGGGCTTCATGGCCCAGGGCGGCGATCCGACCGGCACCGGCTCGGGCGGTTCGGACAAGCCGAACCTGAAGGCCGAGTTCAACGCCGAGCCCCATGTCCGCGGCGTCTGCTCCATGGCCCGCACCGCCGTGCCGGATTCGGCCAACAGCCAGTTCTTCATCTGCTTCGACGACGCCCGCTTCCTGGACGGCCAGTACACCGTCTGGGGCGAGGTCTCCGAAGGCATGGAGCTCATCGACGCCCTGCCCAAGGGCGAGCCCCCGCGCAGCCCCGGCAAGATCGTCTCCATGAAGGTCGCCGCCGACGCTTGAGGCGTAAGTTGCCTCCCGGCCGGCGTTCAGTCGGCCGGGGATAGCGCCAGGGTCACGATCACCGGGAAGTGGTCGGATCCCAGGGACGGCCCGCGCTCCACGCTCACCGTCTTCCAGTCCGACCCCGCATAGACGTGGTCGATGGCCAGGAAGGGCAGGGGCATGTGGATGTTCCAGCGCGAAAACGCCATGGCCGGCCAGGTCAACATGGCGCGGTTGCGTCGCGTCAGGCCCAGCGCCTTGTCCTGACGGCGCAGGGTGAAAGACCAGGGCGTGGCGTTGAAGTCACCGGTGATGATCAGCCGGTCGCGGTCATAGAGTTCGGCGATCCTGGTCAGGCGCAGGCTCTGCTGCTGCTGTGGTCCGGCCGGAACAGGCCAGGTGAAATGGGCGCCAATGACCGTGAAATCCCCCCCTGGCGCGTCAAAAGTGGCCCTTGTGGCGGGGAAATAGGCCCCGTCGCTGACCCGTGGCAGACCGCCGGAAACGGGCGCGGCCTTGCTGTAGATGATCACCTCGCAGCGGTCGTCGGGGTCACAGGTGCGGTGATAATCGCCCCGGGCCTCAAGGGCCCGCTGGAACCGGCGGCTGGATTCTTCGACGACGATGATGTCCGGGTCCTGAGCGACCAGCCAGTCGGCGGTCTCGTCCATGGTCTGGTTTCGACCGCTCCAGGTGTTCATCTGGATGACCTTCAGTCGGGCGAGCTCGGCGCCCTCGGAGTCTGACGCCGGTTGGGTGTTCCGCACCATCTCCGGCAGGATCAGGACGCCGGCGAGCGCCACGGCCAGGGCTGCGGCCCCGAGGGTGACGCGACGCAGCAGGCTCCTGGGCGTCAGGGCGGCCATCAGGGCGGCGACCATGGCCAGGACCAGGAAGACCAGGGCGAAGTGGGTGGCGATATCGAGCCGGTCGCTGAACCGGCCCCCCTGGGCGGCCAGCATGGCCAGCGCTGAGCCCACCGCCAGGGCCGCGGCGATGTCTTCCAGGATCCGGGTGATGACGACTCGCACGAGGCCCATGAACGCGCTCTAGCACGAGCCCGCGCTTGACGCGCGGGGTCTCGCATGGCCTGAGGCGGGTCACATGAAGACCGCTGATTTCGACTTCGATCTGCCCGACAGCGCCATCGCCCTTCGCCCGGCTCAGCCCAGGGATTCGGCGCGCATGCTGCGCGTCACGCCCGGCCAGCCCCTGGCCGACCTGCAGGTGCGCGACCTGCCTGGCGAGTTGCGGGCCGGCGACATCCTTGTGCTCAACGACACCCGGGTGATTCCCGCGCGGCTGAGCGGGCGTCGGACCCGGGACGAGAGCGTCGTGGCCGTGGAGGCCACCCTGCACAAGCGGATCGCGCCCGACCGCTGGAGCGCCTTCATGCGGCCCGGCAAGCGCCTGGCGCCCGGCGACCGGGTGAGCTTCGGCGAGAGCGAGGACCGCGCCTGCCTGCTGGGCGCGCTCGACGCCACCGTGGTCGAGAAGGGGGAGGGCGGCGAAATCCTGCTGGCCTTCGATCTGGCGGGGCCGGCCCTGGACGAGGCGATCAAGGCCCGCGGGGCCATGCCCCTGCCGCCCTATATCGCCGCCAAGCGCCCGGAGGACGATCAGGACCAGACCGACTATCAGACCATCTACGCCCAGGCCGATGGTTCGGTGGCCGCGCCCACGGCGGGGCTGCATTTCACGCCTGAGCTGATGAACCGGCTGAGCCAGGCCGGGATCGAGACCTGTTTCGTCACCCTGCATGTGGGCGCCGGCACCTTCCTGCCGGTCAAGGTGGACGACATCCAAGGCCACCGCATGCACGCCGAATTCGGGGAGGTCAGCCCCGAGGCCGCCGAGCGGCTCAACCGCGCCCGGGCCGCCGGCGGCCGCATCGTCTGTGTCGGCACCACCTCGCTTCGACTGGTGGAGAGCGCGACGGGAGAGGATGGCGTGGTGCGCCCCTTCGCCGACGACACCGCCATCTTCATCACCCCTGGCTACCGGTTCCGGGCGGCCGACGGGCTGATGACCAATTTCCACCTGCCGCGCTCGACCCTGTTCATGCTGGTCAGCGCGTTTTCCGGCCTGGAAACGATGCGGGCCGCCTATGCCCACGCCATCGCGGGCGGCTACCGCTTCTATTCCTATGGCGACGCCAGCCTGCTCTGGAGAGCCCACTGATGGCCGCCTTTCCCTTTGAGATCGCCGCCACCGACGGCGCCGCCCGCACCGGCGTGCTGAAGACCGCCCGGGGCGATATCCGCACGCCCGCCTTCATGCCGGTGGGCACAGCGGCGACGGTGAAGGCCCTGACGGTGGATCAGGTGGCCTCCACCGGGGCGGACATCATCCTGGGCAACACCTACCACCTGATGCTGCGCCCCGGCGCCGAGCGGGTGGCGCGCCTGGGCGGCCTGCACCGCTTCATGCGGTGGGAGAAGCCGATTCTCACTGATTCCGGCGGCTTCCAGGTCATGTCGCTGTCCAACATCGCCAAGGTGACGGAGGAGGCCGTGACCTTCGCCAGCCACATCGATGGCTCACGTCACGTGCTGTCGCCTGAGCGGTCGGTGGAGATTCAGGCCGACCTGCTGGGCTCCGACATCGTCATGCAGCTGGACGAATGCGTCGCCTGGCCGGCGGAGGAAACCCGGGCGGCTGAGGCCTTGCGTCTGTCGGCCCGCTGGGGCGCCCGCTGCAAGGCGGCCTTTGGCGAGCGGGAACACCAGGCCCTGTTCGGGATCCAGCAGGGCTCGACGATCGAGGCCCTGCGCCGGGAGTCAGCCGAGCGCCTGGTGGACATCGGCTTCGATGGCTACGCCATCGGCGGCCTGGCGGTCGGCGAGGGCCATGAGGCCATGTGCGAGGTGCTCGACTATGCGCCCGGCCTGCTGCCGGTCGATCGGCCACGCTATCTGATGGGGGTGGGCAAGCCCATCGACCTGGTCGAGGCCGTCGCCCGCGGAGTGGACATGTTCGACTGCGTCCTGCCGACCCGGTCGGGCCGCCACGGCCAGGCCTGGACCTGGAACGGACCGATCAATCTGAAGAACGCCCGCTTCGCCGAGGATGACGCGCCGCTGGACGAGGCCTCGTCCTGTCCGGCCAGCCGCGACTATTCCAAGGCCTATCTGCATCACCTGGTGAAGGCCGAGGAGATCCTCGGTCAGGTGCTGTTGTCCTGGCACAATATCGCCCACTTCCAGGCGCTGACGGCCGCCATGCGTGCGGCCATCGCCGAGGGCCGGTTCGAGGCCTTCCGTCGGGACTTCAAGGCTGCTCAGCGCACCGGATAGCGGGGGCGCATGTCCTGGCGGATAACCTCAGGCTTTTCCCGGCCATGGAAGGGCGTGGCCGGCGGATTACAGCCGCGGGCTTCCCCCAGCCCCTTCAAATAGGCCCGGCGAACGCCGCCGGCCACGATGGCGTCCCGCACCAGCTTGTCATGCTGCTCGGCGCCGCTGAGCTTTCGGACCCAACCGCGGAAAGGGATGACGTCCTGGGTGAAGCTCGCAACGGCCCCAAGCGCCGTCGAGCGTCCCTGAGCCATCAGGTCGTCGTCGTCGACCCCCTCTTCGTCCAGATCGGCGCCCAGGGCCTGGTTCAGAGGGGTGATCAGGGCGATCAGTTGGGCGCAGGTGGCGGGGTTGGGCCGCTGGTAGGGGTCAGCCTGGGCTTCCAGCAGGACGGGAGGAATTTTGGTCCGTAGGACGTTGACGTCCCGCAGGGGGGCGGAGACGGCGCCTTCGAGACTCTCACGGGTGGCCTGGGACGAGGTCTGCACCTGGGGCGATCCATCCGCACGGGTGGTGGTGCAGCCCGCCAGGGCGAGGGCCAGGACGACAAGGGCGGGGGACAGCAGGTTGCGGGTCATGGCCGTGAGTTTATCCCGCGCTGAGCGGTTCAGGAAACACCCAAGCCTCACTTGCCCGAGTCGGACCTGCGCCCTATGGTCCGCCCCCTTCGGCCGGCGCCCGTCAGGCGTCGCGTCGTGGGCCGGTAGCTCAGTGGTAGAGCATTCGACTTTTAATCGAATGGTCGTGGGTTCGACCCCCACCCGGCCTACCAATCCTCCTTGAGGATGGGTGAGGATTTTCCGCCTTCCGCTGCGACGACTATTCCGTGATTCCAGAATTATGGTAGGAGGTGCTGGGTCCGGCGGCGGGCCGGCCGGGAGAGTGCGATCATGTCGGTGTTCGAGCGCTATCTGACCCTCTGGGTCGCCCTGGCGATTATCGGTGGGATCGGCCTGGGCCAGGTCTTCCCGGACGTTTTCCAGGCCGTCGCCGCCCTGGAGGTGGCCAACGTCAATCTCCCCGTGGCCGTGCTGATCTGGGCGATGATCATCCCCATGCTGGTGAAGATCGACTTCCGCGCCCTGGGCGGGGTGGCCGCCCACTGGCGGGGCATCAGCGTCACCCTGTTCGCCAACTGGGCGGTCAAGCCCTTCACCATGGCCCTGCTGGGCTGGGTGTTCATCGGCTGGCTGTTCCGGCCCCTGCTGCCCGAGGCGCAGATCGAGTCCTATATCGCCGGGCTGATCCTGCTGGGGGCGGCGCCCTGCACGGCCATGGTCTTTGTCTGGAGCAATCTGACCAAGGGCGATCCTCCCTTCACCCTGAGCCAGGTGGCTCTGAACGACACGGTGATGATTGTCGCCTTCGCGCCGATCGTCGCCCTGTTGCTGGGCCTGTCGGCGATCATCGTGCCCTGGGCGACCCTGCTGCTGTCGGTGGCGCTCTACATCCTCACGCCGGTGGCGATCTCACAGGTTCTGCGCGCCTGGCTGATCCGGTCGGGGCGGCTGGAGGCGTTTCTGAGCGCGGTTCAGCCCGTCGCCATCGCCGCCCTGCTGGGCACCGTGGTGTTGCTGTTCGCCTTCCAGGGAGAACAGATTCTGGCCCAGCCGCTGGTGATCGGTCTGCTGGCGGTGCCGATCATCATCCAGACCTATTTCATCTTTGGCCTGGCCTATCTGCTGAACCGGGCGACGGGCGAGATCCATTGCGTCGCCGGACCGTCGGCCCTGATCGGCGCCAGCAACTTCTTCGAGCTGGCCGTGGCTGCGGCCATCAGCCTGTTCGGCTTCCAGTCCGGGGCGGCCCTGGCCACGGTGGTGGGCGTGCTGATCGAGGTGCCGGTCATGCTGACCCTGGTGGCGCTGGTGAACCGGTCACGGCCTTGGTACGAGGCTGGCGGCGCGGTGAGGCGACGGCAGGCCGCCGCCTCTGGCTCGCTCAAGCCCAAGTCGCCTTAAGTCCCGG
>NZ_JAUSBZ010000074.1 GCF_030651755.1 Phenylobacterium sp.
CGATGAGGGCAGCCTGGAGCACATCGGCTTCGGCACCATGAACGGGACCGACGGCAAGCCGTTCAAGACCCGCGAGGGCGGCGTGCTCAAGCTGCACGACCTGATCGAGATGACCCGCGACAAGGCGCGCGAGCGCCTGAAGGAGGCCGATCTTGGCGGCGGGCTCGATCCCGAGGCCTTTGAGGACACCGCCCACAAGGTGGCCGTGGCGGCCTTGAAGTTCGCCGACCTGCAGAACTTCCGCGGCACGTCCTATGTGTTCGACCTCGACCGGTTCACCAGTTTCGAGGGCAAGACCGGCCCCTACCTGCTCTATCAGGCGGTGCGGGTGAAGTCGGTGCTGCGCAAGGCCGCTGACGAGGGCGCCCAGGCCGGCGAAATCGTCGTCGTCGAGCCGGCCGAGCGGGAGCTGACCCTGCTGTTGGACGCCTTCGACCACGCTCTGGCCGAGGCCTATGAGCGCAAGGCGCCCAATTTCATCGCCGACCACGCCTACAAGCTGGCCCAGGCCTTTTCGCGATTCTATGCGGCCTGCCCGATCCTGATCGCCGAGCCCCCGGTCAAGGCCTCCCGCCTGGCGCTGGCGGCGGCGACCCTGCGTCAGCTGGAGCTGGCCCTGGACCTGCTGGGTATCGCCACCCCCGAGCGGATGTAGCAGCCTCTGACCTCGGGGCCGGCCTGCGAGTCGGCTGCGGACGACGGGGAGGGGCTATGCGGCTTTCATTCCTGGCCTATGGCGGGGCGGCGCTGGCGGAGATTGCGGGCTGCTACGCCTTCTGGGCCTGGCTTCGACTGGGCAAGTCCCCCCTGTGGGTGGTCCCGGGCCTCATCGCTCTGGCGATCTTCGCCTATCTCCTGACGCTTATTGAGGCCGATCAGGCCGGCCGCACCTATGCCGCCTATGGCGGGGTCTATATCGCCTCGGCGCTGGTCTGGCTGTGGGCCGCCGAAGGGGTGCGGCCTGATCGCTGGGACCTGTTGGGCGCGGCGGTCTGCCTGTGCGGCGCCGCCATCATCCTGTTCGGGCCGCGAACCGCATAGGGCCTGATGCGATCAGACCGAACCGTCTGAACGTTGGCCCCAGCAGGCCGCTTGACATAGTTCGAAGTTTCCATAAATGTAGAATTATGGAAATAGAGATCGCCCTGAAACGCCTTTCCGCCCTGGCCCAGCAGAGCCGGCTCGAGGTCTTCCGTCGTCTGGTTCAGGCCGGGGCGGAAGGTCTTGCGGCCGGCGATCTCGCCCGGGCGGTGGATATTCCCGCCAACACCCTCTCGGCCCAGCTGGTCATCCTGGTGAACGCCGGGCTGGCTCGCTCACGGCGGGAGGGCCGGTCGATCATCTACAGCGCCGACTATGACGGCATGGGCGCCCTGCTGGTCTTCCTGATGGAGGACTGCTGCCAGAACCGAGCTGAAGTCTGCGGGCCTCTGGCTGCGGCCGTCACCCGCCCCTCTTGCAACCCTGTCTAAGGAGATCCCCAAATGAAGCGCCTGCATGTCCATGTCTCGGTCGAAGACCTCGACCGTTCCGTCGGCTTCTACGCCACCCTGTTCGGCGCGCCCCCGAGCGTGCTCAAGGACGACTACGCCAAATGGCTGATTGACGATCCGCGGGTGAATTTCGCCATCTCGACCCACGGCAATGGCGCGCACGGGGTAGATCACCTGGGCATTCAGGTCGATGAAGCCGCCGAACTGACCGAATTGGCCGGTCGTCTGAAGGCCGCAGGCGAGACCACCTTCGACCAGGAGGCCGCCAGCTGCTGCTACGCCCGTTCAGACAAGGCCTGGGTCAGCGATCCGGCGGGTCTGCGATGGGAGACCTTCCACACCTTCGGCGAGGCGATCACCTATGGGGAGGACGCCGTTCCCGCCGCCGCCAGCCCCGCGCCTGCCGAGGCGGCCTGCTGCGGCGCCCCGGCCAAGGTCGAGCCCGCCCCCGCCTGCTGTTGAGGCGTCTGCGACGGGCGGGGCTGCGCGCCCACTTTGCGCGTTGACACCCGCCCGTCGATCGCGGAGTTTCCGAGGACTCCTCGCGGGAGAGACCGGCCCTTCACGGGGTCGGCGCCGAAGGCGCAACCGCCCCGGAAACGCTCAGGCAAACGGACCGCGAAGGGCTGATGAACGCTGGAAAGCAGCCCGCCGAAAGGTAGGGCTCGCCGAAGGAGCAATGGGCGCGGGCTCTCTTGTCCGTCTCTAAATCTCTCAGGCTCAGGGACAGCGGGGGCGCGTGTCGAGACTGGGCGACCAAGGCCCCGGCGCGTCGCATCATCAGCCGGAGGCCCGCCGTGTCGGACGAGACGCTTAAACTGACCCCTCTCTACGCCGCCCATCTGGAGGCCGGCGCCCGGATGGTCCCCTTCGCCGGCTATTCCATGCCGGTGCAGTACAAGGACGGGGTGCTCAAGGAGCACCTCTGGACCCGCGAGAACGCCGGCCTGTTCGACGTCTCCCATATGGGCCAGGCCCGTCTGCGCGGGGTCTCCCCCCTGTCGGCCTTCGAAGAGGTGACGCCTGGCGACTTCATCGGCCTCAAGCCCGGCAAGCAGCGCTACTCGGTCCTTCTGAACAAGAAGGGCGGCATTATCGACGACCTGATGGCCGGCCGCCCCGACGACGACGGCCTGTTCGTGGTGGTCAACGGCGCCTGCAAGGACAACGATTTCAGGGTCATCGACAACGAACTGGCCGGACAGGTGCGAATCGACCGCCTGGAAGACCGGGCGCTCATGGCCCTGCAGGGTCCCAAGGCCGCGCAGGTGCTGGTCATTCATGCGCCGGACGCCGCAAAACTGGCCTTTATGGAGACCGCCGCCATCCAGGCCTTTGGAGTCGACGCCATCATCTCCCGCTCGGGCTACACCGGCGAGGACGGCTACGAGATCTCCGTGCCGGGCGAGGCGGCTTTGCGCATCTGGAACACCCTGTTGGCTGATGAGCGGGTCCGACCCATCGGCCTGGGCGCCCGTGACAGCCTGCGCCTGGAGGCCGGGCTGCCGCTCTATGGCCACGACCTGGACGAGACTGTCTCGCCCATTGAGGCCAGCCTGAATTTTGCGGTGTCCAAGAAGCGCCGGGATGCGCGGGACTTCCCCGGCGCCAGCCGCATCGCCGCCGAGCTGGCCGGGGAGCTGACCCGCAAGGCCGTGGGGCTGAAGGTCGAGGGCGCGCCCGCCCGCGAAGGCGCCGAGATCGCCGACACCGACGGCCATGTGGTGGGCGTCGTCACCTCCGGCGGTTTCGCCCCTAGCCTCGGCTATCCGATCGCGCTGGGCTTCGTGCCGCCGGCCCTGGCCGCGGTCGGAACCGAACTCAAGGTCATCGTGCGGGGCAGGGCGCAGGCCGCCCAGGTGGTCGCCACCCCATTCGTCCCCCATCGCTATGTGCGCAAGGTTTAGAGAAGGAACGCCCCGAAATGCGCTTCACCAAGGATCATGAGTGGGTTTCCCTGGACGGGGACGTGGCCACCATCGGAATCACCGCCTATGCCGCCGAACAGTTGGGCGACGTCGTTTTTGTCGAGACCCCTGAGGTCGGCAAGACCGTCACCGCCGGCGAGGGCCTGGCGGTGGTCGAGAGCGTCAAGGCCGCCTCGGATGTCTACGCCCCCCTGTCGGGGGAGGTTCTGGAGGCCAACGCCGCCCTGGCGGACGCCCCTGAAACCGTCAACCAGGCGCCCGAGGCCGGCGGCTGGTTCGCCAAGGTCAGGATCTCTGATCCTTCGGCCTTTGAGGCGCTGATGGACCGCGCCGCCTACGACGCCTTCCTGGAGACCCTGTAACCCCATGCGCTACCTGCCGCTCACGCCCGACGACCGCGCCCAGATGCTGGACGTGATCGGCGCTGCGACCATAGACGACCTCTTCGCCGACGTGCCGGCGGCCGCGCGAAAGTCCGAACCCTTCGACCTGCCGCACCATGCCGGCGAACTGGAGGTGGAGCGTGAGCTGGCGAATCTGGCGGCCATGAACCGGGCGGCCGGCGCGGGGCCGTTCTTCTGCGGCGCGGGCGCCTATCGTCACCATGTGCCGGCGACGGTGGACCACATCATCCAGCGCTCTGAGTTCCTGACCAGCTACACGCCCTACCAGCCGGAGATCGCCCAGGGCACCTTGCAGGTCCTGTTCGAGTTCCAGACCCAGGTGGCGGCCCTCACCGGTCTCGATGTGGCCAACGCCTCGATGTATGACGGCTCCACGGCCTGCGCCGAGGCGGTGATGATGGCCAGGCGCGTCACCCGGCGGAAGAAGGCGATCCTTTCGGGCGGCCTGCATCCCCACTACGCCGCCACCACCCAGACCATCGCCCATGCCGAGGGCATGGACATCGTGCGCCAGACCGTGGCCTTCGACGCCGAAGCCGCGGTGATCGCAGCCATCGATTCCGAGACCGCCTGCGTCGTGGTCCAGACCCCCAACGTCTTTGGCGTCGCCACCGACGTCACCGCCATCGCAGAGGCCGCCCATGAGGCGGGCGCCCTGCTGATCGTGGTGACCACCGAGGCGGTGTCCTACGGCCTGCTCAAATCGCCGGGGGAGATGGGCGCCGACATCGCCGTGGCCGAGGGCCAGTCCATCGGCAATGCGCTCAATTTCGGCGGCCCCTATATCGGCCTGTTCACCTGCAGGGAGAAGCTGGTTCGCCAGATGCCCGGCCGCCTGTGCGGCGAAACCGTCGACGCTGAGGGGCGCCGGGGCTTTGTCCTGACCCTGTCCACCCGCGAGCAGCACATTCGCCGGGACAAGGCGACCTCCAACATCTGCACCAATTCGGGCCTGTGCGCGCTGGCCTTCACCATCCATCTGACCCTGCTGGGGGAGGTGGGCCTGCGCCAGCTGGCGGCGATCAACCACGCCAAGGCGCGGCGCCTGGCCAAGGCGCTGGGCGCGGTCCCTGGGGTCGAGGTGCTGACCAAGCGCTTCTTCAACGAGATCGCCATCCGGCTGCCGGGCGATGCGACCGACATGGTCGAGGCCCTGCTGGAGGACGGCGTCGTGGCCGGGGTGCCCTTCTCCCGCCTCGATCCCGATGCGGGCCTGGACGACGTCCTGCTCTGCGCTGCGACTGAAATGACCCTGGACGAGGATATCGACGCCTTCGCCCAGGCCCTGTCCCGGAGGATCGGCCAATGACCATGCAGACTGTCGGCCGTCCCACCCGGCCCGAAGACGTGCAGCCCCTGGCGACCGGCTTCGCCTCCCTCACCGGCGGCCGCGGCCTGCTGCAGGATGAGGCCCTGATCTTTGAGCGCGACGGCTGGAACAAGACCGGCGTCGACCTGCCGGAGGCCGATCTGGACGGCTCCGATCTCGGGGATCTGGCCCGCGCCGCCCCCATCGGCCTGCCGGGCCTGTCAGAGCCCGAGGCCATGCGCCACTATGTGCGCCTGTCCCAGAAGAACCACGCCATCGACCTGGCCCTCTATCCCCTGGGCTCGTGCACGATGAAGCACAATCCGCGTCTGAACGAGAAGATGGCGCGGCTGGCCGGGTTTGCTGATCTGCATCCCATGGCGCCCGTGTCCACGGTCCAGGGGGCGCTGGCCCTGATGGACCGTCTGTCCCACTGGTTGAAGACCCTGACCGGCATGCCGGCCGTGGCCCTGTCACCCAAGGCCGGCGCCCACGGGGAGCTCTGTGGTCTCCTGGCCATCCGCGCGGCCCATGAGGCCAAGGGCGATCCCCGCCGGCGGGTGCTTGTGCCCACCTCGGCGCACGGGACCAATCCCGCCACGGCGGCCTTTGTCGGCTATTCGGTGACCGAGATCGCCCAGACCGACGATGGCCGGGTCGATCTGGCCGATCTTGAAGCCAAGCTTGGCCCCGATGTGGCGGCCATCATGGTCACCAATCCCAACACCTGCGGCCTCTTTGAGCGCGACATCATCGAGATCGCCCGATTGACCCACGCGGTGGGGGCCTACTTCTACTGCGACGGCGCCAACTTCAACGCCATCGTCGGCCGGGTGCGCCCCGGCGACCTGGGCGTCGACGCCATGCACATCAACCTGCACAAGACCTTCTCCACCCCCCACGGGGGCGGGGGGCCGGGCGCTGGCCCGGTGGTGCTGTCCGAGGCCCTGGCGCCGTTTGCGCCGGCGCCCTGGGTGGTGCACGGCCCTGAGGGCCTGACCCTGGTCGAGGAGACGGTGGGTGAGGCCGCCCAGGCCTTTGGTCGGATGAGCGCCTTCCACGGCCAGATGGGCATGTTCGTGCGGGCCTACGCCTATATGCGCAGCCACGGGGCCGACGGGCTGCGGCAGGTGGCCGAAGACGCCGTGTTGAACGCCAACTACATCAAGGCTCGCCTGTCGGGCGCCATGACCCCGGCCTTCCCGGATGGTCCGTGCATGCATGAGGCCCTGTTCGACGATACCTGGCTGGAGGGGACTGGCGTCACCACGCTCGACTTCGCCAAGGCGTTGATCGACGAGGGCTTCCACCCCATGACCATGTACTTCCCGCTGGTCGTGCATGGGGCCATGCTGATCGAGCCCACGGAGACGGAATCCAAACAGGAGATGGACCGCTTCTGCGAGGCGTTGCTGGCCCTGGCCCAGGCGGCCAAGGCCGGCGATGTGGACCGTTTCAAGGGCGCGCCCTATCTCGCTCCCCTGCGCCGACTGGACGAGACCCTGGCGGCGCGGAAGCCCCGGCTGACCTGGAAACCGAGCTCAGGTGTGGCGCCGGCGCCGCTCGCGGCTGAATAGTAGTCTTGCCGACAATAAAGCGGCCTGCCGCCGCCTTACTTTAAGCATGACGCGGCACATATGAGAGAGACACGCGGCGGCCCCGCCTCCCCGAACGGGCCAGATCGCGTGTGACCCCAGGTTTGCAAGCGTGTCTCTCGCCCTCTCTCCGCGGCTCCATGGCCGCACCGCCGCTCCAGGCGCCTTCAGCCGGCTGTCACGCCGGGTGCTGCGCTTGGCCTTGGTCGGGCTGGGCGGGCTGATTGTTGTCGCGGGGGTGCTGATCGCCCCCCTGCCGGGGCCCATGGGCCTGCCGGTGGCGGCCGTGGGTCTGATGGTGATTCTTCGGAATTCCTACAAGGCCCGGCGGGCCTTTGTGCGGTTCCAGCGGTCCCATCCCAGGACGCTGCATCCGGTCCGGCGATTGCTGAGGCGCCGGCCTGAGGTGGCGCCGGTCGCCTGGCAGATGATGCTGCGGACCGAGCGCCTGTTGGTGCCGCGGCGCTACCGGATGGCGGTCCGTGGACGGCGCCTGTTCCGGCGCCGTCGCAAGTCCCAGCCTATTGCAGCTTAGCGGCCATCTGGCTGATCGCCTTGTCCACCAGCGGATCGGTGGTGGCGGCGGCCAGGCGGCCCGCCAGGACTGAACGGGCGGCTTCGGCCGCCAGTTCGGCGGCGGCGGCCTTCACATCGGCCATGGCCTGAGCCTCGGCGGTGGCGATCTTGCGTTCGGCCATCTCGGTGCGACGGACGATCTGCTCCTCGAGCTTCACGGCCGCATCCTTGCGCATGCGCTCGGCGTCTTCCTTGGCCTGGGCCAGCATGTCGGCGGCTAGGCGCTCAGTCTCTTCCCGCTGCGCCTTGATCTCGACCAGCAGGCGCTCAGCCTCGGCCCGCAGGGCCTGGGCCTCGTCCAGCTCGGCCTGGATGCGCGCGGCGCGGGCGTCCAGAGCTCCGGCCATGGCCGCGGGCACCTTCAGATAGATCAGCAGCCCGAAGAAGATCAGGACCGCGACCAGAACCCAGAATTCGGGGGTGATGAAAAAGGACATCTGGTCTCTCCTCAGGCGGCGTTGCGCGCGATGGCGGCGTCCACCTCGGCGCGGGACGGCGCCAGGCCGCTCAGCTTCTCGACGATGGCTTCGGCGGTCTCGGCGGCGAGGCTGCGCACATTGGACATCGCCTGTTCACGGCTGGCCTGGATGCCGGCTTCGGCCACGGCCAGGCGCTCATTGAGCTTGGCCTCTTCGGCGGCGTTGCGGGTCTCAGCCTCAGCCTTGGCCGCAGCCTTGGCGTCGGCGGCGGTCTTCTGCGCCCGGGCGCGGGCCTGGGTCAGTTCGGCCGCGGCTTCCGACGACTGGCGTTCGGCTTCGTTGCGCGCGGCGCGGGCGTCAGCCAGATCGCCCTCGATCTTCGCCGCCCGGGCCTCGATGGCGCCGCCCACCCGGGGCAGGAACAGCTTGGACAGGATGACGTAGAGAATGACGAAAACGATGAGCAGCCAGAAGATCTGGCCCGGCCAGTAGCCGAACTCGAACTGGGGCAGGCCAGACGAGCCGTGCTCGGCGGCTTCGGTGCTCTCGTGCAGATCGTGGCTCAGCGTGGTCGGCGGGGTCTCGACGATCGCCCCGCCCGGATCGAGCTCTGGTGTGGTCTGGGCCATTCAAGGCGCTCCGTTGAGTCTGCTCAAGGTCCATGCGGCCGGTTGGCCATCCGCAGGGCAAGCCATGCGAAAGGCGGGCTGATCGACAGCCCGCCCCCCAACGCACGGATAGTCTCGCCTTAGGCGGCGAACAGGATCAGCAGCGCGACCACGAAGGCGAAGATGCCCAGCGCTTCGGTCAGGGCCATGCCCAGGAAGAGCATCGGACGCTCGCCGGCCGAGGCCGACGGGTTGCGCAGGGCGCCGTTGAGGTATTGGCCGAACATGGTGCCGAGGCCGATACCGGCTCCGATCATGCCCAGCATCGCCAGGCCGGCGCCGATGTACTTAGCTGCAAGGGGATCCATCGAAAGTGCTCCGTGTAAGCGATGGGGTCGGGAAACGGGGTGAGCAGTCGGTCGTGATCAGTGGCTGTGCAGGTTCACGACGTCGTTCAGATAGACGCAGGCCAGCACGGCGAAGACGAACGCCTGCAGGAACGCGACCATGAACTCAAGGGCGGTGATGGCGACGGTGCCGGTCAGGGTGACCAGGGCGCCGACGATCCCCAGCGCGCCGAGCGCGCCGAGCGAGACCACGAAGCCGCCGAAGACCTTCAGGACGACGTGGCCGCCGACCATGTTGCCAAACAGACGCAGGGCGAGCGTCACCGGGCGGACCAGGAAGGAGATGACCTCGATCACCACCACCAGGGGCAGGACGAAGAAGGGCACGCCCGAGGGGACGAACAGCTTGAAGAAGCCGAGGCCATTGCGGGCGAAGCCGACGGCGATGACCACGGCGATCACCAGGACGCCCAGGGTGGCGGTCACCGCCAGCTGCGAGGTCGAGGTGAAGAAATAGGGGACCATGCCCAGCAGGTTCATGGCCAGGATGAAGGCGAACAGGGTGAAGACGAAGGGGAAGTACTTCTTGCCTTCGTGGCCGATGATCGAGTCGGTCAGGTTGTGGATCAGCTCATAGAGCATCTCGCCCACCGACTGCAGCCGGCCGGGCACCACGGCGGCCTTGGCCGAGGCCGCGGCGAAGAACAGGGTGACGCTGGCCGCGGCGATAATCATCCACAGGGCCGAATTGGTGATCGAGAGATCGAAGCCCGCAACAGGCGGAAGCTCGAGAACCTGCTGGATCTCGAACTGATGCATCGGATCGGCCACGCCTCAGTCCCTCTTGTTCTGGCCAGGCCCCGCGGGCCAGCCGTCGTCGTCATCTTCATCGTCGTCGAAGGGGACCGAGGAAACCGGTCCGGCCTTCGCCGCCGCCTGCGCGCTCATGCGTCCCGCCGAGCGCGAGATCAAGAACATCGCCAGGGCGGTACCCACTAGCACGCCCAGGAGCAAGCCCCAGGGTGAGGTTCCGGCCCATTGATCGAAGAGCCAGCCAAGGCCGAGCCCCCCAAGAACACCCCCGATCAGCTCCGCCACCAGCTTGTAGCCAGCCCCGATCGCGCCCGTGTCGAACTTCCCCTTCCGCTCGCGCGCCGCCCGCTGGACATCGACAGCGTCCAGTTGTGCGTCGAGACGTTTCAGCGCCTCTTCGTGCGGATCGGTCGGTTGCGACATGAGCGGATGGCGCCTTCCCGGGGCGTGGGCGGCCTGCCGGCGCCCCTGGTTCGATCGCGGCGGAACCTAAAGGGGCGGAGGTACAGCGTCAAGGCGCTGGCGCCCGTGTCTAATTGTTTGATTTGTATTGGATATCGGCCTAGTCCGCCGATTCGGCTCTCCCGGCGCCTATTCCGCGGCCAGGGCCTCGGCCTGGCGGAGGTCCACGGAGACCAGTTGAGAGACCCCCTGCTCGGCCATGGTCACCCCAAACAGCCGATCCATGCGCGCCATGGTCACCGGATTGTGGGTGATGGCGATGAAGCGGGTCTCGGTGCGGCCGCGCATCTGGTCGAGCATGTTGCAGAACCGGTCCACATTGGCGTCATCCAGGGGGGCGTCCACCTCGTCCAGCACGCAGATCGGCGCGGGATTGGCCAGGAAGACCGCGAAGATCAGGGCCGCCGCCGTCAGGGCCTGCTCGCCGCCGCTCATCAGGCTCATGGTCGCCATCCGCTTGCCCGGCGGGCAGGCATAGATCTCCAGCCCGGCCTCCAGGGGATCGTCGGACTCCACCAGACGCAGCTCGGCCTGCCCGCCCTCGAACAGGGTCTGAAACAGGGTTTTGAAATGGCCGTTGATCACCTCGAAGGCGGCGACCAGACGCTCGCGACCCTCGCTGTTGAGCTCGTCGATCCCCTGGCGCAGGCGGGCGATGGCCCCGGTCAGGTCGGCCCGCTCTGTCTGCATGGTCTCCAGGCGCGCGGCGCTCTCGCGGGCCTCATCCTCAGCCCGGAGGTTCACCGGGCCGATGGATTCCCGCTGGCGTTCCAGGGCGCCGAGGTGCGCCTCCATGCCGCCGGCGTCCGCCGGGATCGCGACGGCCTCGTCTGCGAGCTGGCGGGCGAGGTCTTCAGGCTCCAGGCGCGTCGCCTCGCGGATCTGGTCGCCCAATTCCCCCAGGCGCTGGGCGGCCGCCTCCAGATGGGCCTCCACAGCCACCCGACCCTCCCGCGCCTGGGCGGCGGCGGCCTCGGCGGCGCGCAGGGCGCGCTCGGCCTCGGCGCGGGCCGCTTCGGCGCTCAACATGGCGTCCCGGGCCTGGGCGCGCCGGGTCTCGGCCGCGGCGAAGGCGTCCAGCAGGCTGATCTTGCGACCCTCCAGCTGTTGCGGCGCCTGCCGGGCCAGGTCCAGGGCGGCCAGGGCCCGCGCCCGGTCGGCCTCCAGGGTGTCCAGACGCCGGGCGGCGGCGTCGGCCCGGCGCGCCCAGTCGTCCCGCTCACGGGTGAGGGTGGCGAGGCGCCGCGCCCGGCCGTCCCGCTCCCGGGTCTCCACCTCCAGCGCCGAGCGGGCCGAAGCCGCGACCTCCCGGGCCGGTCCCGCCGCCGCCCGGGCCGCAGCCAG
>NZ_JAUSBZ010000079.1 GCF_030651755.1 Phenylobacterium sp.
ACGCCCAGGGACTACGCCAGAGCCATATCCGGAGAGGCCGGCCGGCACGCTGCGAACCCTGACCTCTCCGCGCGCCGGCCTCTTGCAACACCAGCCGAGCAAGCCTCAGATCAACCCAGGACTCTCGTTATGGCTGGATGACAAATGGGGGTCACGTCAGTCATGCCCGCCCATGAGAGCCAGCCCATCGCCGGCACGCCGGAGATCGGCTGGCGTCTGATCCCGCAGACCTGGGGCCAGGGCTACGCCACCGAGGCGGCCGCCGCGGTCCTCGCCGACGCCTTCGGCCGCCTCCGCCTGCCGGAGGTCTGGGCCTATACCAGCCCGCACAATCTGCGCTCACAGGCGGTCATGGAGCGGCTTGGCCTGGTCCGCCGTCCCGATCTCGACTTCGAAAATCCCAATGCGCCGGCGGACGATCCGTTCCGGCCTTCCTGGGTCTGGATCGCGACCCCTTAGAGCGCGCAGCCCGAGGGCGGCGCCTTGAGGCGGGCCACCTCGCGGCGGGCCTTTTCCATGTCGGCGCGGAAGGCGGGATTGGCGCGCATGCGGGCCACCATGGCCGCGGCCAGGTCACGGCCGGCCTCCACGTCGCTGGGATAGTGCATGCCGCAGATGACCCGGGATTCCCCCATCTCCTTGCCGGCCTCCAGCAGCGGCCCGGCCTTGTCGGGCGCCAGCTCCACCAGGATGAGCGCCCAGGCCCAGCCGGTCATGGAGTGGCCCGAGGGATAGGAGGCGTTGATCTCCATCCAGGGCGCCCTGGGCACGCAGATGGGCTTGTCGTTGCCGATCAGCGGCCGCAGCCGGGCATAGTGGTCCTTGGCCGGGGTGCTGACGGTGCGGACATCCTGCTCGGCCCGCTCCAGGATATGGGCGGTGACCGGGGTCGTCTGGGGGCTGATGTCCAACCCGGAGGCGCAGGCATACCCCTTCAGCGCCTTGCCGCCCCAGAGGTCGGCGTCGGCCGCGGCCTTGGCCCAGCGGTCGGTTCCCTCCAGGGACCTTGTTTCTTCGAAGCGCTGGGCGTCGGCCCGGCCCCGGGGGCTGTCAGGGGCCGGCGGCGGGCCGATCAGGGTTACGCCGTCCAGATCGGTGGCGGTCAGATAGCCATCGAGCTCCGGCGGGACAAAGTCTCCGCTGTTGGTGTCGGCGAGGGCGGAGGGGGCCTGGGCCGGGGCGGCCGCACAGGCTGAAAGGCCGGCGACGAAGGCGAGGGCGATGAGGGCAGGGCGCATACAGATCATCGGCCCTCTCTAGAGCCTGATGCGATCAGACGGAATCGTTCGATCGTTGAATCAGGCTCTAACTCTAAGTCCTGAGCGCGTTTCGCCCGATAACCGGTCACCACTTATCGGGACGCGCTCAAAAACGGCTCCCCCGGAGGGGGAACCGTTCCGAGCCGGGTTTGGCCTAGCGAAGCACCGCCAGCCCGTTTTTGATCACTGTGGCGTTGCGATCCTTCACACGCGCCTCAAAGCTGATCTCCTTGCCGTCCTTCCAGATGTCCACCGTGATGGTGTCGCCCGGGAAGACGGGCGCCGAGAATCGCGCCTGATGGCTCTTGATCTGGTTGGGATCGAAGTCGGTCACCGCCTGCAGAATGGCCCGGCAGGTGATGCCGTAGGTGCACAGACCATGCAGGATCGGCCGCGGGAAGCCCGAGCGCTTGGCCGAGTCCGGGTCCGAGTGCAGCGGGTTGCGGTCGCCGTTCAGGCGATAGAGCAGGGCCTGGTCCTCGCGGGTGGTGAAATCCACCGACATGTCCGGCGCCCGCTCCGGGACCTTGTGCGGCTCGGGCGCCCCTTCAGTGGGACCGCCGAATCCGCCGTCGCCCCGGGCGAAGGTGGACGAGGTGAGGGTGGCGACCTTTTCGCCGTTCTCGTCGGTCCAGACCGATTCGTTGATGACGACGGCGCCCTTGTCCTTGCCCTTGTCATAGGCGCCGATGGTGCGGCCCTCGACAGTGAAGGTCCCCTTGGTGGGCAGGGGCTTGTGCAATTCCACCTTCTGCTCGCCGTGGACGACCATCAGGAAGTTGATCTGGCTGGGGCGGTGACCCTCAGGCATCTGCGGGGCGGGGCCGGCGTTCGCCGCGGCCCGGGCGCCGGCCGCCAGCACGGTGGCCGCGGTCGGAATGACCTTCAGGTTCTTCTCATAGACGAAGGGAAGCTCCGTCTCGTTCATGGGGTCCTGGCCCATGCCGACGCCGAGGGCGTAGAGCATCACGTCCTTGTCGCCATAGGTGAAGGTGCGCGGGGCCGTGCGCTGTTCGAGAATGTCGGGATAAAAGATAGGCATGTTGAAATGTTCCTCCGGAGCCCCCTCAAGGGTGGGGCTGCTCTTCTATGGGACCAATTGAACCGACAGAGCGGCGGCGACGCAAGCGTCCCTCCTGGCATTTGCCGCCCTGGCCGTGATCGGCTAGAAGCGCCCGACCGCTCCGCGCGCGGGTCCTGCAGGACCCGTCGGACACCCGAAATTCCTCGAAGGTTTCTAATGACCGAGACGACCCCATCGGCCACGGGCCAACTTTCCGGCAACGTCCTCTACTACAACCGGCCCGAGCCGTTGAACCCGACCACCCACAAGGGTATGGGCGTCAAGCGTATCGACGGGCCCTTCGGCTTCGCGGCCAAGCACAATCTGGTGCCGCTGACCGTCTCGGAATTCCAGCTGGCGGTTCTCAACGGCCCGATCATCTTTGTGGGTGAGGAAAAGACCCCCCTGCAGGTGATGGGCCTGAACCACGATGAGAACATCTTCGTGCTGCCCACCGGCGTGTTCGACGCCGGCGTCTATGTGCCGGCCTATGTCCGCCGCTATCCCTTCGTCTTCGCCAATGACGCCAAGGCCGGTCAGTCGATCCTCTGTGTCGACCGCTCTGCGGAGTTCTTCGCCGAGACCAATCCGGAGCTGCCCTTCTTCGACGAGAAGGATGAGCCCACCGAGTACACCCAGAACTGCCTGAAGTTCTGCAACGACTACGAGATGGAGCGGCAGAAGACCCAGAACTTCGTCCAACTGCTCAAGGCGCTGGACCTGTTCGAGGCCAAGGAGTCCTTCTACACCCCGATCAACGCCGACGGCACCGCCGCCGAGCCCCAGAAGCTGGCCGACTATTTCGGCGTCTCTGAAGAGCGCCTGCGCGAGCTGCCGACTGAGAAGTACATGGACCTGCGCCAGTCGGGCGCCCTGAACCAGATCTTCGCCCACCTGATCTCTCTGGCCCAGTGGGACCGGCTGGTGGCCCTGTCGATGAACCGCCAGCTGCAGCTTCAGAACCAGGCGCCCCAGGCCGCCAATAGCTGAGCCGATCGGTCTGGATCTCTCCCGGCGGACGCGGCCTCGCGCCTACCGGGAGAAGATGCTGCGGGTGAGGCAGGAAAAGACCAGCCGCCCAGCCTCGTCCAACAGGTCATGCTGGGCGATCACGATGCCCTTGCCCTCGCCGACCGGATCCTTGCCCATGATGGTCATCCGGGCGCGCAGCAGTTCGCCCGGCGGCGGATTGCGCACCCAGCGCAGGGCGTCGACCCCCAGCCGCTTGGTCTGGGGCCAGCCCGAAGCGGCCTGTCCGTCCAGCCGCGCCCACAGGGCGAACACCATGGCGTCGGGCGCCCCGCGATCAAGGGTCCAGCCGGGGGCGAAGGCTGTGATAAAGGCCTCCAGCGCCCGGGCGTCCACCGCTGCAGCGCCCAGGGCGACCACCTGTCCGATCTCGATTTCGTCGAATGATCCCGGCATGACCGCCCCTCTGTTGACCCCCGATCAAACCATCCGGTCCGGAACGCCGTAAAGGCGAAAGGGATGGGCGGCGCGAATCGCATGTTTGCGGGCCACGCCCATCTGGCCCCATATTGTCACGACCCCAAACAGGCACGGACCCTCTGATGACGCCACGCCTCGCCGGCCTGATCCTCGCGCTTCTGGTCCTGATCGCGCCCGCAGCCCGGGCCGCGCCGGTGGACACCGGCCATCTGAAGGCCGAGTTGATCGCCCAGACCCAGGCCATCGCCCCTGGTCAGACCATCCAGGTCGCCCTGCGCCAGCAGATCGACAAGGGCTGGCACACCTATTGGCGGAATCCCGGGGACTCCGGCGAGGCGACCAAGATCGCCTGGACCCTGCCCCCCGGCTGGAGCGCCGGGGACTTCGTCTGGCAGCCGCCAGAGCCGCAGCCGGCAGGCCCCCTGGTCAGTTATGGCTATTCAGGCGAGGTGATCCTGCCGATGACCCTGACGGCGCCGGCCGACGCCCCGGTGGGACAGCCGGTCACCCTGCGCGCCGCCGCGGCCTTCCTGGTCTGCGAAGAAATCTGCATCCCCGAAGACGCCCTGCTGGAGCTGACCCTGCCGGTGCAGGCCCAGGCCGCCCAACCCTCGGGCCGGTGGGCGGGGCCCATCGCCCGCGCCCTGGAGGCCGCCCCCCGGCGGGCTGATCTCGCAGCGGTGTTCGAGAACAGCGACCAGGGCCTTCGCCTGGCGATCACCGGCGCCGTCCTGGCTGGCGCGAACCTGGCTGGCAGCTACTTCTTCCCGTTTGACGGGGCGGTGATCGACCACGCCGCGCCCCAGTCCATCGACCGGGGCCCCCAGGGCCTCACCCTTGGCCTGACCGCCAGCTACGCTTTCCAGATGCCTGAGCCGCCCCAGATCATGGCCGGCGTGCTCAAGGCTGGTGACGCCTATTACGAGATCGAGGCCCAGGCCGGGCCGCTTCCCGCCGAGGCCGCTGGTCTGGGACCGCCAGCGACCCGCGGCGGGGGCCTGTCGGCGGCGGGGCTGGGGCTGCCGCTGGCCATGGTCTTCGCCGTCCTGGGTGGCCTGATCCTCAACCTGATGCCCTGCGTTTTCCCCATCCTGGCGATGAAGGCCGCCAGCCTGGCTGGCCACGCCCATGAGGCGAAGGCGGCGCGAGGCCAGGGGTTGGCCTTCCTGGCGGGGGTTCTCGCCACCTTCCTGACCCTCGCGGGGGTGCTCATCATCGCCCAGGCCGCAGGCGCGGCGGTGGGTTGGGGCTTCCAGCTCCAGTCGCCGCCGGTCGTGGCGGCCCTCGCCCTGCTGATGCTGGCGGTGGCGCTCAATCTCTCGGGGGTGTTCGAGATCGGGACCTCCCTGCAGGGGGTGGGTTCGGGGCTCGCCGGTCGCGGCGGGTTGGCTGGCGCCTTCTTTGTCGGGGTGCTGGCCGTGGTCGTCGCCGCGCCCTGCACCGCGCCCTTCATGGCGCCGGCGCTCGGCTGGGCTCTGACCCAGAACGCCGCCTCATCCCTGCTGGTGTTTGCCGCTCTCGGGCTTGGCTTCGCAGCGCCCTTCGTCGCGGTGTCCTTCGCGCCGGGCCTCCTGGCGCGCCTGCCTCGGCCAGGACCCTGGATGGACCACCTGCGCAAGGTCCTGGCCTTCCCCATGTATGGCGCCGCCGCCTGGCTGCTCTGGGTGTTGACCCTGCAGGCCGGCCCCATGGCGATGGCCCGCCTGCTGGCCGCAGCGATCGTGCTGGCGTTGGCGGCCTGGCTATTTGGCCTGTCTCAGGTCAGGTCTGGCCGTCTGGCTCTGCGGGGCGGGGCGGCGGTCCTCGCCATCCTGGCCGTGGTGGCGGTTCTGTTCCCGGCCTACCAGGGCGCAGCCCTTCCGGGCGGGGAGTCCAGCGGGGCGGTGGCCGAGCTGCCCTACGAACCCTATAGCGCAGAGCGTCTGGCCGAACTGCGGGCGCAAGGGGCGCCGGTCTTCGTGAACTTCACCGCCGCCTGGTGCGTCACCTGCCAGGTCAACGAGCAGGTCGCCCTCGCCCGGCAGGGGGTCGCCGAGTCCCTGGCGTCGACGGGCGCTGTCTATCTGAAGGGCGACTGGACCCGTAAGGACGATGTGATCGCCGCCGAACTGGCGCGCCATGGTCGGGCTGGGGTACCCTTGTATCTCGTCTATGACACCCGCGGGTCCGAGCCGGTCATTCTCCCGCAGATCCTCACCGAGGGTCTGGTCGTCCGCGCCCTGGAGGCCGCCGCCGGCTAGAGACCCTTGCACCGCCTTTGTTCGTCGGAACCAAAACCGTAGGAGACGCCCATGACGCCCCCTTCCTTTTCCCGCCGACCGGTCCTGGCCGGGATCGCCGCGGCCGCCGCCATGATCGCCGCCCCCGCCCTGGCCGCCCCGGCGATCGGCAAGCCCGCGCCGGCCTTCACCGCCGTCGATTCCACGGGCAAATCCCGCGCCCTGTCGGAGTTCAAGGGCAAGACCGTGGTCCTGGAATGGACCAATGACGGCTGCCCCTATGTCCAGAAGCACTACAAGACCGACGCCATGCAGGAACTGCAAAAGAGCGCTGCGGCCGACGGCGTGGTCTGGTTGAGCATCATCTCTTCGGCCCCGGGCAAGCAGGGCTACAAGACCGCCGCTGAGGCCAACACCTGGAAGACGGACACCGGAGCGGCGCCGGCCGCCATCCTGCTCGACCCCAAGGGTGAGGTCGGCCGCGCCTACGCCGCCAAGACCACCCCTCATATGTACATCGTCAATCCGGCGGGCACGCTGGTCTATATGGGCGGCATTGACGACAAGAACAGCGCTGATCCGGCCACGCTTCAGGGCGCCAAGAACTATGTGGTCGCCGCCCTGGCCGACATGAAGGCCGGCCGCGCCGTCGCCCAGCCGGTGTCGGCTCCATATGGCTGCAGCGTAAAGTACTGAGGTTTCAGATCGCTCCGCCTGGCGCCGGTCCTGCCGATGGGCCGGGCGGGGCGATGATGACCTCGACATTGTCGTTCAACAGATAGATCAGCTCGCGCAGGGCCAGGTCGCGGTCGGCGGGTTCGCTGGCCAGTTGCAGGGCTGCGAGCTTGACCGGCAGATCCTCGGCGATCCCCCGCAGGATGCAGGCCAGGTCCCCATCATTGCCCCGATCGCGCACCCGCTGCTGGCCAACCATGTTCAGGGCCGCCAGGTCAGCGACCTCGGTCTTGAAGGCCTCGCTGGCCACAGCCTTGGTTTGACGAAGCGTCTCCGCCTGACCTTTCAGACCTTGGGCGCGGGCGACAATGTCGGCGAACAGGGGCTCCAGCGCCGTGGCCGGCGCCGGAACCGGCGTCTCTGGCCGGGCTGGCGCGGGGCCGGCGGCCATCCAGAGCAGGGTCGAGGCGGCGAGAGCGGCGCAGGGCATGGGTCTGACCTCGGAGCACAGTTTTGGCGGATCGAAGCGGTCGAGGCGCCGAAGGAACGAAGACGGGACGCCCGGCTTTTGCTAACCGGCTTTGCCCAGGTGCGTACAGTCGGCATGTGGGGCGCCGGTTGAATGGGGGATGAACCATGTCTGATCACGAGGCCGCCTGGCGCCGCCTGCGGGCCGCGGGCGCTGCGGCGGCCGCCCGGCCGATCACTGGCCTGTTCGAGGCCGAGCCCGACCGCCTTGAGCGCCTGAGCCTTGAGGCCGCCGGCCTCTATATCGACCTCTCCAAACAGCCCTGGTCGGCCAAGGACCTGACCCTCGCCCTCGACCTCGCCAGGGCCGCCGATGTCGAGGCCGCGCGGGAGCGGTTGTTCTCAGGCGAGATGGTCAATCCATCCGAGGGGCGGGCGGCCTTGCATGTCGCCCTGCGCGCGCCCCGGGGGTCGAGCTTCGCCGCCCAGGGAGAACCGGTGTCCCGCGAGCTGGAGGCCACCCGCGAGGCGATGGCCGACTTCGCCCGCGAGGTAAGGAGGGGCGCCCGAGCGGGGGCCACCGGAAAGCCCTTCACGGCGGTGGTCCATATCGGCATTGGCGGCTCGGACTTTGGTCCCAGGCTGGTCTGGGAGGCCCTGCGATCCACACAGCCGGCCATTGATCTGCGGTTCGCCGCCAATGTGGACCCCGCCGAGATCGCCCAGGCCCTGGCCGGCCTTGATCCGGCGCAGACCCTGGTGGTGGTGGTCTCCAAGACCTTCACCACCCAGGAGACCATGGCCAACGCCGCCATCGCCCGGGCCTGGTTGCGCGACGCCCTGGGGTCGGGCGCCGACAGTCATCTGGTGGCCGTCTCGGCGGCGCCGGACGTGGCCCAGGCCTTCGGTGTGCGCGCCGACCAGATCTTCGGCTTCCGCGACTGGGTCGGCGGGCGCTATTCGGTCTGGTCAGCGGTGGGCCTGTCCTGCGCCATCGCCCTGGGGCCGGACGTCTTCGAGGCCCTGCTGGCGGGCGGCGCGGCCATGGACGATCATTTCCGCCTGGCGCCCCTGGAGGCCAACGCCCCGGTTCTGCTGGCGCTGGCCCACATCTTCAACCGCAACGCCATGGACCGGCCGGTCCGCGCGGTGGTGCCCTACGCCCAACGCCTGCGGCTGCTGCCCAACTTTCTCCAGCAGCTGGAGATGGAGTCCAATGGCAAGCGGGTCCGCGCCGATGGCCGGCCTGTCAGCCAGGCCACCGCCGCCATGGTGTTTGGCGACGCCGGCGCCAATGTGCAGCACGCCTTCTTCCAACTGATGCATCAGGGCAGTGATGTGATCCCCGCCGACATCCTGGCGGTGGCCAGGAGCGCCGATGGCCATCCGGAGTCCCAGACAAAGCTGTTGGCCAATGCGCTGGCCCAGGCCGAGGCGCTGATGGTCGGTCGCAGTCAGGCCGAGGTCGGCCGGTCCCTGGAACGAGATGGCCTGACCGCTGACCAGATCGCCGTCCTGGCGCCGCAGAAGACCTTTCCCGGCAATCGCCCGACCAGCTTCCTGCTGATGGACGCCCTGACGCCTGAGGCCCTGGGCGCCCTCATTGCGCTCTATGAGCACAAGACCTTTGTCGAGGGCGTGCTCTGGGGGATCAACAGCTTCGACCAGTGGGGCGTGGAGCTGGGCAAGACCCTGGCCGGTCGCATCCTCGAGGATCTGGAAGGCGAAGCGCCCAAGGCTCACGATCCTTCGACCGCGGCCCTGATCGCCCGGCTGCGGGGCAGGGGTTGAAGGCTGGTCTTGGCCGCCCGCCTCGGCTATAGGGCCGCCCATGATCTTCGTCGCGCCCCATCACGGCCGCCACCACCATCCGATCTCCTGCGGGATCGGGCGGGGTTGTGCGGCCTGAGATCAGGACGACGACCACGGCTCGAGCCCCCGCAGCGGACGGGGCTCGCCGCTTGCATATCCCCGTCCGTCGCGCCCATGACCTTCGGAGCGACGCATGACCCTTGACCGCCTTCCCACCTTCGCCAGAGCCGGCCGCGCCCTTGTGGCGCCCGGCTCCTTCATCTAGGCGCGCCCCATGACCGACGAGACCGCCCCCACCCGCCCGGAGGCGCGCAGCCCGCGCGGCTTCGTGGACCGCCGCGCCCGCGACCTCGCAGCCGAGCGCCAGATCCTCACCGCCGTGTCGGCGGTCTATGAGCGCTATGGATTCGAGGCCCTGGACACGGGCGCCTTTGAATATGCCGACGCGCTGGGCAAGTTCCTGCCCGACGCCGACCGTCCCAATGAAGGCGTCTTCGCCCTGCAGGACGATGACGAACAGTGGATGGCCCTGCGCTATGACCTGACCGCGCCCCTGGCCCGGTTCGCCGCCCAGCACTGGGAGACGCTGCCCAAGCCGTTCCGCCGCTACGCCTTCGGACCGGTCTGGCGCAACGAGAAGCCCGGCCCCGGCCGGTTCCGGGAATTCACCCAGTGCGACGCCGACACGGTGGGCTCGGCGCGGCCAGAGGCTGACGCCGAAATCATCGCCATGGCCGCCGAAGGCCTGGTCGCCGCGGGCCTGCCGGCCGGCTCCGCCGTGATCCGCATCAACAACCGCAAGCTGCTCAACGGCCTGCTGGCCACGGCCGGGGTCAGCGACGAGCGCCAGAAGCTGGGCGTTCTGCGGGCGGTGGACAAGCTCGACCGTCTGGGTCCCGACGGGGTGCGCCTGTTGCTGGGGGAGGGGCGCAAGGACGAGTCCGGCGCCTTCACCAAGGGGGCGGGGCTGAACGCGGCGGCCGCCGAGGCCGTGCTGGCCTTCACGGCTGCGGGCGGTGGCGCTGACCGCGGGAGCGTCCTGAACCGCCTGGCCGACATCATCGGCGGCTCAGCCGAGGGGGACGCAGGCCTGGCCGAACTGGCCGCCATCAACACGGCGCTGAAAAACCTGGGCGTCACCGAGGATCAGGCCGTCTTCGAGCCGGCCATCGTCCGGGGCCTGGAATACTATACCGGCGCCGTCTTCGAGGCCGAGCTGCTGCTTGAGACCACCGACGAAAAGGGCCATCCGGTCCGCTTCGGCTCCATCGGCGGGGGCGGTCGCTATGATGACCTGGTGGCCCGGTTCACCGGTCAGGTCGTGCCGGCCACGGGCTTTTCCTTTGGTGTGTCTCGCCTGGCCTCAGCCCTGCGCGCGGCGGGGCGCGACCTCGCCGCGGAGACCCGCGGTCCGGTGGTGGTCATCGCCTTCAGCCAAGACGACATGGCCCACTATTTCGCCGCCGCCGCCGAGCTGCGCGCCGCCGGCCTGGCCGCCGAGGTCTATCTGGGATCATCGGGCATGAAGGCGCAGATGAAGTACGCCGACCGTCGCCTCTCGCCGGCCGCCGTCATCCTCGGCGGGGACGAGATCGCGGCGGGAACCGTCACCATCATGGACCTCGTCCTTGGCCGCGAGTTGGCCGCGGGCATCTCTGACAACAGCCAGTGGCGCGAGCAGCGACCGGGGCAGATCAATTGTCCTCGCAATGAACTTGTGGCCACAGTGGCCAAGATCGTGAGGGGCGCCTGATGCGGGTTGAGCCGACCCTGCCGCCGGCGGTCCTGGCCGCCATTCGGGCCCCCTTTGAGGCGACGGGCGCGACCCTGGCCGATGTGCCCTTGGTCCAGCCGCTGAACCTGATCCTCGACCTGGCCGGTGAGGGCCTGCGCTCGCGGCTGTTCGTGGTCCAGGCCGAGGGTGGGGCCGAGGCCTGCCTGCGCCCGGACTTCACCGCGCCGGTGGCCCGCAGCCATATCGAAAGCGGGGCCGCTGAAGGCCGCTACATGTATCAGGGCAAGGCCTTCCGGGCCGCCCCAGAGCACACCGGCCGTTCTGAGGAGTTCCTGCAACTGGGCCTCGAGCGGTTCGACGCGCCAGCCTCGCAGGTGGCGGCGGCCGATGCCGAGGTGATCGCCCTGGCGTGGGGCTCGGCCTGTGCGGGCGGCCGCAAGGATCTCGCCCTATGGCTCGGTGATGCAGCCCTGTTCTCCGCCTTTGTGGACAGTCTCGACCTGGCCCCGGCCCTGGCTGTTCGCCTGGTGCGGATCGCCAAGCGGCCGCGCCTGTTGCAGGCCGAGCTCGCCCGGGCCGGCGAGACCGCCACCGGGGCCGCCGGCGACGGACGTCTGGCCGACCTATTGGCGGATCTGCCAGGGGAGGGCGCCGCCGACCTGCTTCGGGAGGTCTGGGGCCTGGCGGGCATTGCGCCGGTGGGGGGGCGAGGCCCCGCGGAGATCGCCGAGCGGCTGGTGGCCAAGGCCGAGGCCCGACGTGCGCCGGCCTTGACCACGGATCAGGCCGCAGCGGTCGCCGGCTTCCTGGCGATTTCCGATCGTCCCGAGGCCGCCCTCGCACAGGCCCGGCGCCTGGCGGGTCCGAAGGCGCAGGCTCTGGATGCGGCGATCGAGGCCTGGTCGGGACGTCTGTCCCGCCTCGCCGAAGCCGGGGCGCCGTCAGAGGCCTTGTGGTTCACCCCGGGTCTTGGACATGCCTTTGATTATTATGACGGCCTGACCTTCGAAATTCGCAGCGCGGCCTTGGGAGATGATCGTCCGGTGGCCGCCGGCGGGCGCTATGACGGCCTGCTGGCGCGGCTGGGCGGGGGGGCTGACGGCCGCGCCGTGGGCTGCATGGTCCGGCCCTGGCGGGCCTATGCCCAGGGAGAAGTCTGATGGATGCCCCGCTGATCATCGCTGCGCCCTCCAAGGGGCGGCTGAAGGAGCAGGTGGAGGCCTGGCTCGCCGACTGCGGTCTGCGCCTGGAGGCCGAGGGCGGCGCCCGCGGTTATATGGGCCGGCTTAAGGGATTGGCAGGCGCCCAGGTACGCCTGCTCTCGGCGGGCGACATCGCCGAGGCCCTGGACGCCGGGGATGTTCATCTGGGCGTCACCGGCGAAGACCTGATGCGCGAGCGTCCAGGCGACCTGTCGGGTCGGGCCCTGTTGCTTAGGCCCCTGGGCTTTGGCCGCGCCGATCTGGTGGTGGCGACGCCCAAGAGCTGGCTCGATGTGGACAGCATGGCCGACCTCGAAGAGGTGGCGCACGACATCCTGGCCCGGACAGGCCGGCGGATCCGGGTGGCCACCAAGTACATCCTGCAGACCAGGGCCTTCTTCGCTCGCCACGGTTTGGCGGACTATCGGATCGTCGAGTCCGGCGGGGCCACCGAAGGGGCGCCGGCGGCGGGGGCCGCCGAACTGGTGGTCGATATCACCACCACCGGGGCGACCCTGGAGGCCAATGGCCTGAAGGTGCTCAGCGACGGGGTGATCCTCAGGAGCCAGGCTCAGCTGGCCGCCAGCCTGCGGGCGGAATGGACGACCTTCCAGATGACGGCGGCGCAGACGCTGCTGCGCCAGGTCGAGGCCCGCGCGGCGGCTCGGGCCAGCGCCACCCTCACCTGGCCGGAGCCGGCCACGGGCGCCGAGGCGGTGATCGCCGGCCTTGTCGCCCAGGGCGCCTCCCGTAGGCTCAACGGACTGCTGTTGCCCGCCGGTGACCTGGCCGCCGCTGGCCAGGCTCTGTCGCGGGCCGGTCTCGGGCCGGTGACGGCGTCGCAGCCAGACTTCGTTTTTGAGTCGGATTCGCCGGGATGGAACCAATTGCGCGCGAAACTGCGGCCATAATTGACATCCGCGTCAATTATCGCGGGGATGTGAGGACTTTTCAGGGAAAGTCTTGGAAAATGGAGGGAAATTTCGCGTTTCTGCCGATTTGGCGCATTGACTCGGGCATGAAATTGCCGTTTTGTCATCTGGCGAGAGACAAGACGGCGACCAAGTCCTGAAGTCTCCGGCGTTTCGGGGAGGAAACGCCCTCTAAAACTGAGCGGCAGCTCACAATAAGAACAGGCCCGTTGCGAATATCCCCCGCAACGGGCCATTTCTTTTTCGCGCGCCGCCAAAAACTGACGAATGAGTCAAAAATGAGGGGCGGGTTCTTACGGGCCCGCCCCTCTTCTGTCACCAGATACGAACCCGGGCGTCGGGCGCCACATACATCGGGTCTTCCGGCGTCACGCCGAAGGCGTCGTACCAGGCGTCCATATTGGTGATCGGCACATTGACCCGGTAGTGCGGCGGCGAATGGGGCCCCGCCACCAGCTGGCGCCGCAGGGCGTCCTCCCGATACTTGCCCCGCCAGACCTGCGCCCAGCCAAGGAAGACCCGCTGCTCGCCGGTGAAACCGTCCAGCACCGGCGCCGGCTGGCCGTCCAGGGAGATGCGATAGGCGTCGAGGGCCAACAGCAGGCCGCCCAGATCGGCGATGTTCTCGCCCATGGTCAGCTCGCCCTGGATCGGATGACCTTCCAGGGGCTCGATGGCCGAGTATTGGGCGCCGAGCTTCTTGGCTTCCGCCTGGAACTTGGCGGCGTCCTCGGCCGTCCACCAGTCGGTGAGGCGGCCGTCCCCATCGGATTTGCGTCCCTGGTCGTCGAAGCCGTGGGTGATCTCGTGGCCGATCACCCCGCCGATGCCGCCATAGTTGATGGCTGGATCTGCGTCGGGATCGAAGAAGGGGGGCTGCAGGATGGCGGCGGGGAAGACGATCTGGTTCTTGGTCGGGCTGTAATAGGCGTTCACCGTCGGGGGGGTCATGCCCCACTCCTTGTCGTCCACCGGCTCGTTCAGACGGCCGACCCGGAAGGCCCAGTCGAAGGCCGCGGCCCGCTGGACATTGCCATAGAGGTCGTCGGGGCGAACCTCGAGGCCCGAATAGTCGCGCCACTCCTCGGGATAGCCGATCTTGACCGTAAACTTCGACAGCTTCTCCAGGGCCTTGGCCTTGGTCTCGTCCCCCATCCAGGTCAGGCCCTGGAGACGGATTTCCATGGCCGATTTGATGTCGCCGACCAGGGCCTCCATCTTCGCCTTGCTCTCCGGCGGGAAGTAATCCGCCACATAGAGCCGTCCCAGGGCCTCGCCGGCCCGGGAATCCACCAGGGCGACCCCCCGCTTCCAGCGGGGCCGCTGCTCTGGCTGGCCCGAGAGGGTTTTCTCGCGGAACTCATGATGGGCCTGAACGAAGGCCTGAGAGAGATAGGGGGCGGCTTGGTCGCTCAGCGTATAGGCCGCCCAGGCCTGCCGCACCGCCACAGGAGTCCCGGCGAAGATCTCGGCGATCTTCGGGAAGGCGGTGTTTTCCGCCGCCACCAGTTTGGTGGCGCCCTGCAGGTCGGCGCCGGCCAGGAAGGCGGTCCAGGGGAAGGCCGGGGCGAAGGCGCTCAGCTCTTCCAGCGTATAGGGATTGTAGGTCTTGTCGTCGTCTCGCCGATCGGTCCGGGTCCAGGAGACCTCGGCGATCTTGGTCTCCATCGCGACAATGGCCTGGGCGTTGGCCTCGGGGTTCGGCCAGCCGGCCAGGGTCAGGAGTTGGGCCACATAGGCCTGATACTTGGCCTTCTGTTCGGCGAAGCGCTCGTCCAGATAGTAGTCCCGGTCGGGCATGCCGATCCCGGCCTGGCCGAGATAGACAGTGTAACGCTTCGGATCCTTGGCGTCGTCATAGACATAGGCGCTGAAGATCGACCCGCCGAAGCCCTTCATGGTTTCACCCATCAGCCGGGCGAGCGCCTCATCGCTGCTGGCCTGCCGCACCCGGGCCAGATCAGCCGCCAGGGGGCGCGCCCCCAGGGCGTTGACGGCGGTCTCATCCATGAAGCTGCGATAGAAGGCGCCGATCAGCGCCTCGTCGCCGGTGGCGGCCCGATCAGCGGCCGAGCGGTCCAGGACCACGCGCATCCGCTCGACCGAGAGCTCGTTCAAGGCGTCGAAGGTGCCGAACCGCGAGCGGTCGGCCGGAATCTCCAGGGCGTCCACATAGGCGCCGTTGGCGTGCAGGAAGAAGTCGGCGCCAGGTCGGATGGAGGGGTTCATGCCGCTGGCGTCAAAACCCCATTCCCCCATGCGCTGGGCCTGGGCGCCGCCGCCGCCCGTCGCCTCCGGCGCGGCGCTGAGAATGTGAAGAGGGCGCCAGTCGCGGGCCGAGGCCGGCGCGGCGGCGGTCAACAGGGCAGCCGCCGCGGCGGCGCCGAACCAGAGGGTCTTCATGTGCAATGATCAGCCTTCAAGGGTCTGGGATGAGGCCGAACATGCCCCGCCCAGACCCTCAGGCGCTCATTACATTTTTGTTAAGTCCAGTTTCGTCAGGTCTTGGCGCCCAGGGAGTCCAGGGCCTGAGCGCGCACCAGCTTGTAGTCCAGCTTGCCGTTGGGCGCCCGGACGACGGGGGCGAACACCAGGTCCCGGGGAACCTTGTAGTCGGCCAGGTTGGACTTCACGTGGGCCTGCAGGTCGGCCAGGGAGGGCTCGGCGCCGCCGGCCACATCCACCACAGCGCAGATCCGCTCGCCAAACCGTGGGTCGGGCAGGCCGACCACAGCGGCGTCACGCACGCCGGGGAAGCGTTTCAGCGCCTCTTCCACCTCTTCGGGGAAGACCTTCTCGCCGCCGGTGTTGATCACCTGGCTGCCGCGGCCCAGCAGGGTGATGGCCCCGTCGGCCTCCACCGTGGCCCAGTCGCCGGGCACCGACCAGCGCTGACCCTCGAAGATGCGGAAGGTCTTGGCCGACTTTTCCTCATCCTTGTAGTAGCCGAGCGGCGTGTGGCCGCCGACCGCCACCAGGCCGCGCTCGCCCGAGCCCGGCGCCACCCGGCGGCCGTCCTCGGTGAAGACCGCCGCATTGGGGCCGGTGGCGAACTTGGCCGTGGCCGCCGACACGCCGCCACCCGACGCCGAAGAGGCGAGGCCAAGCGCTTCGGACGAGCCCAGGCTGTCCATCAGCATGATGTTGGGCAGGTGCTTCAGCAGACCCTGCTTGTTCTCCGCCGACCACATGGTGCCCGAGGAGACGATCCGCTTCAGGCTGGGCATGGTCCAGCGGCCGGGATTGGCCTCCAGGCATTCCAGCATCGGCGCGGCGAAGGCGAGACCCACGATGATCAGCCCGCTGACGCCCAGGCGCTCGACCTCGTCGAACAGGCTGGCGGGATCGAACTTGCGCGAGGGCAGGGTGGCGATGGCGCCGCCGCTGATCAGCTGGCCGAAGGAGATGAACTGGCCGGTGGCGTGCATCAGGGGGGCCACCGGAATGGTGATCGCCTGGGGTTCGGGGGACGCGGCGTTGGCCTTGGCGCGGACGCCGGCCTCTTCGACGGTCTCCAGGGGGGGCAGGCCGAGCAGCAGGTTGGCGCCGCCGCCGAGGCCCTTGAACAGGTCCTCCTGGCGCCACATCACCCCCTTGGGCATGCCGGTGGTGCCGCCGGTATACATAAAGAGCAGGTCGTCGGCCGAGCGACCCCAGGGCGCCTCGAACCGATCGCCTCCCTGGGCGACGATGGCGTCATAGTCTTCGGCCCAGTCGGGAACGGGGAAGCCGTCCTCGGCGACGGCGATCCAGGCCTTCACCTTGGGCAGGCGCCCGCGGACCGACGCGGCGGTCTCGGCGAAGGAGGCGTGGAAGACCACGGCCTCGGCGTCGGCGTTGTCAAACAGATAGACCAGCTCGTCGCCGCTGTAGCGATAGTTGGTGTTGAAGGGGACCAGACCGGCCTTGAAGGCGGCGTAATAGGTCTCGATGTACTCCGGCCCATTATAGAGATAGGCCGCGACCTTGGACTGATGGGTCAGGCCCTTCTCCACCAGGCGGCGCGCCAATCCGTTGGCCCGGCCGTCGAACTGGTCCCAGGTCAGCACCTGTTCTCCGTGGATCAGGGCTGGGCGGTCGGGGGTTGCGCGCGCGACCGTTTCCCACAGGTTGGCATAATTCCAAACCTCCATAGGACGTCCTCCATTCTTAAAATATGCGGGGCATAAAGAGGACGGCTCTGCGTCGAGTCAACTTCGCCAGGGCGATGGACGGCCAGGCGCGCGGGAAGGTTCACCCCGACCCCGACCCCTGCCATAAACGCAGCGGAAGTTTGCGGGGGCGGCATGGACGGACACGGGTCGGCTGACGGCTATAAGGACATCGTCCTGTTTCTGGCTACCGCTGGGGTCGTGGTGCCCCTGTTTCGGCGCTGGAAAATCAGCCCTATCCTCGGCTTTATCCTGGCTGGTGTGGCGCTTGGTCCCTTCGGACTGGCGCGACTGGGAGAAATCGCCCCCTGGGTGGCCTATTTCACCGTCGGCAATCCCGACGACATCGCCCAACTGGCGGAACTGGGCGTCGTCTTCCTGCTGTTCATGATCGGCCTGGAGCTATCCTGGGAGCGGCTGCGCCTGATGCGCCGCCTGGTCTTCGGCCTCGGCGCGGCCCAGGTAGGGCTGAGCCTGGCGGCCCTGACAGGCCTGGCCATGCTGCTGGGCATGGAGATCGCACCAGCCGCGGCGATCGGCGCGGCCCTGGCCCTGTCCTCGACCGCCATCGTCATGCCGGTCCTGATCGAGCAGCGTCGACAACACTCGGTGAGCGGCCGCGCCACCTTCTCCATCCTGCTGTTTCAGGATTTGGCCGTCGCCCCGATCCTCGTGACGCTCGCCGTCCTTGGCGCCCGGGGCGGGGCGGATCTGTCGCCGGGGCTACTGCTGGCCTTTGCGCCGGCCGTGCTGGGGATGATCGGCCTGGTGGCCTTTGGCCGGTTGTTCCTGAGGCCCTTGCTGCGCTCGGTGGCGCGGGCCAAGAGCGAAGAACTGTTCATGGCCGCCTGCCTGCTGGTGGTCATCGGGGCCGGCCTGGTCAGCGCGGTGATGGGCCTGTCGATGGCGCTGGGCGCCTTCATCGCCGGGCTCCTGCTGGCCGAAACCGAGTTTCGACACGAGGTCGAGGTTACGATCGAGCCGTTCAAGGGCCTTTTGCTGGGACTCTTCTTCCTCTCGGTGGGGATCGGTTTGAATCTCTCGCTGGTGGCGGCCAGACCCCTGGATGTGCTGGGCATTGCGACCGGCTTGCTGGTCGTTAAGGGGGGGCTGATCTTCCTGCTCTGCCGCCTGAGCCGCATGTCGAGTCTGGCGGCGGCCGAGATCGCCCTGCCCCTCGCGGCGGGCGGCGAGTTCGCCTTCGTCATTCTCGATCAGGCCATGGGTCTGAACGTTGTCCCCCGCGGGATCGGCGAGCTTGTCATTGTGTCAGCCACCCTGACCATGGCCCTGGTCCCGGTTCTGGCCGCCCTTGGGCGCCGCCTCGCCCGCCGCGCGCCGCCGCGAACTGTGGACGAGGCGCCGGAGGAGGGCGGAGGCGCGGCAGGGGTTCTGGTTGTGGGCTTTGGCCGGGTGGGACAGTTGGTGGGGGAAATGCTGACCCGCCACGGCGCGACCTGGGTCGCGGCCGAGCGCGATCCGCGCCTGGTCGAACAGGCTCGCCGCAACCGACTGCCCTGCTTCTATGGCGACGCGGCCCGCAGTGAGTTCCTGATGCGCTGCGGACTGGGGGAGGCCCGCGCCCTGGTCGTCACCATGGACAATCCGGAGGCGGCCGAAACGGTGGTCGCGGTGGCGCGGCGGATCAGGCCAGACCTCGTCATCGTCGCCCGGGCCCGGGATGCCCGTCACGCCAAGCGGCTCTACGAAATGGGCGCGACCGACGCCGTGCCAGAGACAGTGGAGGCGAGTCTTCAGCTATCGGAAACGGTCCTGGTGGAGATCGGCGTGCCCATGGGGTTGGTGATCGCCTCCATCCATGAGCGTCGCGACGAGTATCGGAATGAGCTCAACCGCCCCGAAGCCCTCGGCGGCCGGGGTCGGCGGACGAGGGCCAACGACCGAGTCTGAACTTTTGCCCTACTCCACTGATGGGAGAAGGCGATTGCGATTCCCCCTCTCAAGCTGCAACATCGCCGCAGCGTGAGGACTCATTCGCTGCAAAGCTCTCTTGACGGATTTTTTTTGGAACCTCCGTCGGGGATCAGCGTTAGAGCCCCGATGCTAGGCGTCACGGCCGATTATGGTCTTGGCCGGAAGCCTGCGGCAGTCATGGCGTGCGCCATTGGCGAAGGGGACACCCTTCCCATGGCGGATGTGGTAAGTGTCGAACCAGCGCCGAAGGGGCGGCGAGAGCCCTGAATATCCCTCCCACGGAGGGAATATGCGCGCGTTGGGGGCTAAGGGAGGGGGACGACCAGGACTTTCTCGCGAAAATCGACCAATTGGCAGGCAGATTGCGCAAGGGTGTTGCTCTGGCGACACTTTCGCATCGGACCGGCCTTGTTATAAGGATGCTGGGTCATTTGGCCGCAGCATAGGGCATGAAGAGGGCTCAAATATGAAATTCAAACTCCTGGCGGGGGCCGCCCTGGCTGCGGTTTTCGCCGCGTCTGGCGCATCCGCACAAGACGCCGGTTGGTACGGCGCGATGGACCTGGGCTATCATTGGCCCGAAGGTCTTGAAACCGGCTCCACCAACAATGGCCCCGGCGGCGCTCCCTACAACTATGAATTCAGCCAGGACGATGACTGGGCCGGCTTCGCCCGCCTCGGCTATCGCCTGAACCCCAACTGGCGCGTTGAGCTCGAAGGCGGCTATCGCCCCGGCGATATCTCCAGCGTCCGTGGCGCTCCCGGTTCGCATGCCGGCCTCTGCACCCCCGGCGTCGTCCGCACTGCGGCGGCTCCGAACTGCGGTTCGCCCAATGGCGACGTCGAATCCTGGACCCTGATGGGCAATGTCATCTATGACATCGCGCCTGGCGCGGTCATCAATCCGTTCGTCGGCTTCGGCGTTGGCGTCAATCACGTCAAGATGGACGTGGTCGGCCAGTTCGCCACCGCCGCCGGCCCGTTCTCGGCGGCCAACCCCGCCATCCAGAACCTGACCATCGACGACAGCGATACGGCTCTGGCCTATCAGCTGCTGGCCGGTCTGGCCTGGGCGGCGACCGACCGCCTGAATGTTGACCTGACCTACCGCTATCTCGGCGGCTCGGATCTGGACTTCGCTTCCACCGGCAGCGCTTCGATGCAGCCGGGCGTGTTCTCGGGCGATTACCGCGATCAGTCGGTGACCGTCGGCCTGCGTTATTCCTTCGCTTCGCCGGCCGCTCCGCCCCCGCCGCCCCCGCCGCCTCCGCCCCCGCCGCCCCCGCCGCCGC
>NZ_JAUSBZ010000101.1 GCF_030651755.1 Phenylobacterium sp.
AAGGTCAGGCCCGTGCCCTCGATGGCCTCGCGATAGCCGATATTGACCTCATAGCGGTGGCGGTGGCGCTCGCTGATCGCCTGGCCGCCATAGATGTCCGCCACCCGAGAGCCCGGAGTCAGGACGGCGTCATAGGCGCCAAGGCGCATAGTGCCCCCCAGATTGTCGCCCTCGCCGCGGGTTTCCCGCTCATTGCCGCGCACCCATTCGGTCATCAGGCCGACGACGGGTTCGGAGGTGGGGCCAAATTCCGTGGAGGAGGCGTCCTTCAGGCCGGCCAGATTCCGGGCGGCTTCGATCATGGCCATCTGCATACCGAAACAGATGCCGAAATAGGGAATCTCGTGCTCCCGGGCGAAGCGGACCGCCTCGATCATGCCTTCAGAGCCCCGCTGACCGAAGGCGCCCGGCACCAGAACGCCATGCACCCCGGTGAGGCGTTCGGAGATCAGGCTCTCGTCTCCGCCCTCGAAGGCCTCGCCCTCGACCCAGTCGAATCGGACCCGGACAGTGTTGGCCACCCCGCCATGGACCAGGGCTTCGACCAGGGACTTATAGGCGTCGGTCAGGCCGGTATATTTGCCGACGATGGCGATATTCACCTCGCCGTCCGGGTGGGTCAGGGTGTGGCCGATGGTCTCCCAGCGCGACAGGTCCGGCGCGGGCGCATCGGTGATGCCGAACACCTCCAGCACCTCGGTGTCCAGGCCCTGGCGGTGATAGTCCAGCGGCACGGTGTAGATGCTGTCGGAGTCCTGTGCCTCGATCACCGCGCTCTCGCGGACATTGCAGAACAGCGCGATCTTGCGCCGCTCCCCGGCCGGGATCTCGGTCTCGCAGCGACAGAGCAGGATGTCGGGCTGGATGCCGATGGACCGCAGCTCCTTGACCGAATGCTGGGTCGGCTTGGTCTTCATCTCGCCGGCGGTCTTGATGTAGGGCAGGAGCGTCAGGTGGACGAAGCACACATGGCCCCGGGGCAACTGCTGGCCAAGCTGGCGGATGGCCTCGAAGAAGGGCAGGCCCTCGATATCGCCGACGGTGCCGCCAATCTCCACCAGAACGAAGTCGACCCCCTCGCCGGGATCGGACAGGACGAAGCGTTTGATCTCGTCGGTGACGTGGGGAATGACCTGGACGGTGGCGCCCAGATAGTCGCCGCGCCGCTCTTTCTCGAGGATGGTCTTGTAGATCTGGCCGGTGGTGACGTTGTCGCCGCGGGTGGCGTTGACCCCGGTGAACCGCTCGTAGTGGCCCAGGTCCAGGTCGGTTTCAGCCCCGTCCTCGGTGACGAAGACCTCCCCGTGCTGATAGGGACTCATCGTGCCCGGATCGACGTTCAGATAGGGGTCGAGCTTGCGCAGGCGGACCTTATAGCCACGGGCCTGCAGGAGCGCGCCAAGGGCGGCGGAGGCGAGACCTTTTCCCAGGGAGGAGACCACGCCGCCGGTGATGAAAATGTACCGGGTCATGGGCGGTCAACCTACCATCGATTCGGGGCGCGGCCCCGCATCAACGGGTGCGCCATAGTGTCTAGCATGACCGCAAGGGGCGGCCGGTGACGGGAAACGCACGACCCTGACGACGCCATGAGGCGTCCAGAGCCTCTCAGGCGGTCAGCGTTAGGGGGCGGGCGCGACCGGCGCGCCGTCGCCTTCACCGAGTTCGGCGTCAAGGAACGGGTTGCGGATCTGGGCGGCCGGGGCGTCGAGACCGCCGCCGGTGTCCGGCGTCGCGGCCGGCGCAGGGGTCGGCGCGACCGGGGCGGTGTTGAGCAGGCTGGGATCAAGGGCTTCGATGTTCAGCCGGTCCACGGCCGAACCGCCGCTGACCCGGCCCGAAACCAGGGTGATGGTCAGGCTCAGGGCGAAGAACACCCCGCCGAGAATCCAGGTGAAGCGCGACAGGAAGTTCCCCGCGCCGCGGGCGCTCATGAAATTGCCCGAGCCGCCGCCGCCCATGCCAAGCGCCCCACCCTCGGAACGCTGCAGCAGCACGAGGGCGATCAGGGCGAGACAGACAAAGATCTGAATGGCGAGCAGAATGCTGAGAAGCATGGACAAGTCCAAAACGTCTGGGTGCGGGCGCCCCGGGGCTGGCCGCGCCAAAAAACCAAGCGCGCGCTCTATCATCCTCAGCACGCCAAGGCCATAGGGCCCAGGTCAATGCGCCAGGACTCGAGGGCGCCGCAATTCGCCGTCCGGCAGGACGACGTCCCTTAGCTAGGCCTTTGGCGAACCGGCGACAATGGCCAGGAAGTCTTCCGCCTTCAGGGAGGCCCCGCCCACCAGGGCGCCGCCAACCTCCGGTAGGGCGAGAATCTCCGCGGCGTTGCCGGGCTTCACCGAGCCGCCATAGAGAATGGCCGGGGCGCCGCCCCCCTCGCCGAACATGTCCCGCAAGGTGGCGCGGATCGCCTGATGGACCTCAACAATGTCTTCCAGGGTCGGGGTCAGGCCCGTCCCGATCGCCCAGACCGGCTCATAGGCCACCGTAAAAGCCTTTCCGGCCAGGGCGGCCGGCAGCGAGCCCCGAACCTGGCCGGTCACAACCGCCAGGGCTTGGCCGGCTTCGCGCTCCTGCCGGGTTTCGCCGACACAGATGATCGGCTCCAGGCCCGCCCGCAGGGCCGCCTGAACCTTGGACGCCACGGCGGCGTCATCCTCCCCATGGCCCGCACGGCGTTCGGAGTGACCCAGGATGACCAGGCTCGCGCCGGCGTCGGCCAGCATCTCAGCGGAGATGTCCCCGGTGAAGGCGCCGGAGGGCTCGGGGTGACAGTCCTGGGCGCCAATCATCACCTGACCACCCGCCAGGGCGCGGCTCATGGACGCCAACAGGGTGGCGGGGGGACAGAGGGCCACGCGCACCCCGGCGGCGGGGGCGGCGGCGGCCACGGCGCTGGCCTGGGCCAGGGACTCCGCGGTCCCGTTCATCTTCCAATTGCCGGCGATCAAGGGGGTGGGTGCGCTCATCTGGGCCTCTCCGTGGGATCGATGTGGCGGTTAAGCCAAGCGATCGATGCTGTCACGTGCTTGCGGGGGGGAAGCCGCCTCCACTATACCCGCCCCTCTGGACGTCGCGCCCGAGGAAGGGTCCTCAATGATCACTGCTTTCCGCAACTTCGCAAAATCCTGGGTGGCGGCCATCCTGATCGGCCTGTTGGTCATCAGCTTTGCTGTGTTCGGCATGTCCGATGTCCTTCAGGGACAGATCTCATCCTCCGTGGTCAAGGCCGGCGGCAGGTCCTTCAACGATCAGGACTTCCGGCGGGAGTACGATCAGTGGCGCCAGAACGCCGAGCAGCAGATGGGGCAGCCCATAACGCCGCAGATGGCCGCCGAGAACGGGGTCATCGCCGGCCTGCTGGAGCAGGTGGCCACCCGTCTGGCCCTGGCGGAAACCCTCGACCGGATGGGCCTGCGCCCTGGCGACAGCCTGGTGGCCGACCAGCTCCGCCAGATCCCGGCCTTCTTCGATCCCATCAGCGGGCGCTTCGACAAGAACCTGATGGAACAGCGCCTGGGGGAGACCAACCTCACCTCGGACCGCTTCATCGCCCTGCTGGAGGACGAAATCGCGCAACAGCACTTCGCCTCCGGTCTGGTGAGCGGCCTGCGGGCGCCTCGGGCCTATGGCGCTCTGGCCGCCATGGTCGACCTGGAAGAGCGCGACATTGGCTTTTTCCAGGTGGGCGTGTCCTCGGTGGAGGCGCCCGGCGCCCCGACCGACGCCCAGCTTCAGGCCTTCATGGAAGAAAACGCCGCCCAGCTGAGGCTGCCGGAATTCCGCGTCCTGTCCCTGGTGCGCTTCGCCCCGCGGCCAGAGGACCTGCAGACTGCGGTCTCGCAAGCCGAGCTTCAGGAGCGGTTCGATTTCCGGCGTGACACCCTGGCCAGGCCCGAAACCCGCACCCTGATCCAGATCCCAGCCCGGGATCAGGCGACGGCGGCCCGCATCGCTCAGCGCCTTCGTCAGGGAGAGGATCCCAATGCGGTGGCGCAGGACATCGGCGTCGAGCCGATCGCCTACGACCAACGTCCCCGCAGCGCCATCGCCGACCGCAAGGTGGCTGAGGCCGCCTTCGCCCTCGCCGAAGGGGCCGTCAGCAATCCCATCGAGGGCGACCTCGGCCTCGCCGTGGTCAAGGTGACGGCGATCACCCCGGGTCGCGAACCGACCCTGGAGGATGTGCGCCCCATGCTGGAGGCCGAAATCCGCCGCGATCAGGCCGCCGAGAAGGTCTATGAGCGCACCCAGGCCTATGAAGAGGCCCATGTGGGCGGCGCCACCCTGGCCGAGGCCGCCCAGGCGGCCGGCGCGACGGTGATCACCCTGCCCGCGGTCAGCGAACAGGGCCGCGACCAGGAGGGCCAGCCCGTGCAGGGCCTGACCCCGCGGATTCTGGAGACCGCCTTCGCCCTCGCCGAGGGAACGGAGTCTGATCTGACCGAGCTGACGGAAGGCCAGTACTTCGCCGTCCGCGCCGAGCGGGTGATCGCGCCGGCCCTGCCCGCCCTGGACGAGGTGCGGCCCCTGCTGACCCAGGTCTGGATGCAACGGGAAATGCTGCGGCGTCTGGAGGCCAAGGCTGCTGAACTGGCTGAACTGGTCCGCGGCGGCCAGACCCTGGAAGCCGCCGCCAACACCATTGGCGCCCGGGTGACCCGCGCCACGGGTCTGAGCCGCACCACCGCCCGCCCCGGCGAGCGCCTGTCGGAAGACGCCCTGGCTCAGGCCTTTGGCGCTGAGCCTCAGGCTGTATTCACAGCCCGCGACGTGTCCTTCGGCATGGTGGTGGGCAAACTCGAAGCCGTTCGCCCCGGAGACGTCACCCAGGTCGCCCAGGCGGTCGAAGCCGGCCGCGGACAGGCCAGCATGGCCCTTTTCCGTGACATGGCCGAGGCCTCAAGCCTGGCCGCGCGGGACAAGGTCAAGGTGCGTACCGACGAGAACCGCGCCCGCGCAGCCCTCGGTCTTGAACCCCTGGCGCCTGCGGCCAAGACGGCGCCTGCGCCCAAGGCTCCGGCGACGAAAGAGCCTGCAAAGTGAGCCTAGAGCCCGCCTTTGACGATTTTGCCCCCCGATATGCGGCGGGGGCGGCCCAGGTGGTCTGGACCCGCCTGATCGACGATCTGGAGACGCCGGTTTCGGCCTATCTGAAGATCGCCCAGGGCCAGCCCTACGCCTTCCTCTTCGAATCGGTGGAGGGCGGCGCCTGGAGAGGCCGCTATTCGGTGATCACCCTCAAGCCGGACCTGGTCTGGCGCTGCCGGGGGGAGACCGCCGAGCTGGCCGAAGGGCACGACATCGCCGCGGGGCGGTTCACAACCCAGACGGCCAAGACCCTGGACTCGCTTCGCGACCTGGTGGCCAGCGCCCGCCTGGATATCCCGCCGGGCCTGCCGCCGATGGTGGCCGGCGTCTTTGGCGCCCTGGGCTACGACATGGTCCGGCTCGTCGAGCGCCTGCCCGACGTCAATCCCGACCCTCTGGGTCTGCCTGATGGGATCATGACGCGGCCCTCCATCGTGGCCATCTTTGATTCCATCGGCCAGGAGATCATCCTGGCGACAACCGTGCGCCCCGGCCCTGAAACGGCCCAGGCGGCCTACGACGCGGCCAAGGGGCGTCTTGCGGCGGTGATGGAGGACCTGCGTCGTCCCGCGCCTGGGCTCACCGGGACCGGCGTCCCAACCCCGGACGCCTTCACCACCCCGATCAGCCGCGAGGCCTATCGAGAGATCGTCGAGAAGGCCAAGGGCTATATCCGGGCCGGCGACATCTTCCAGGTGGTTCCGAGCCACAGGTTCCGGGCGCCCTTCCCGCTCGATCCCCTGACGCTCTACCGGTCGCTGCGGCGGACCAATCCGTCGCCCTTCCTGTTCTATCTGAACTTCGGCGACTTCCAGCTGGCGGGGTCCAGTCCCGAAATTCTGGTCCGCCTGCGGGATGGGAAGATCACCATCCGCCCGATCGCCGGGACTCGCCCCCGTGGCGCGACTCCGGAGGAGGATTTGGCCCTCGAGCAGGAGCTGATCGCCGATCCCAAGGAGCGGGCTGAGCATCTGATGCTGCTGGATCTGGGCCGCAACGATGTGGGTCGGGTCGCCATGCTGCGCCAGCCTGGGCGCAACGCCGAGACGCAGCGTCAAAAGGGGCCCGCCGTCCGGGTCACCGATTCCTTCTTCGTCGAGCGCTACAGCCACGTCATGCATCTGGTCTCCAATGTGGAGGGAGATGCGCCTGAGGGGGTCGACCCTGTGGACGTGCTGATGGCCGCCCTGCCGGCGGGCACCCTCTCGGGGGCGCCAAAGGTTCGCGCCATGCAGATCATCGATGAGCTGGAGATCGAGAAGCGGGGCGTCGCCTATGCCGGCGCTGTCGGCTATTTCGGCGCCGATGGCTCCGTTGACACCTGCATCGTCCTGCGCACCGCCTGCTTCAAGGACGGCCAGATGTACATCCAGGCTGGCGGCGGGGTGGTGGCGGATTCAGATCCCGACGCCGAATATGACGAGACCCTGCACAAGGCCCGCGCCCTGCGGCGCGCCGCCGAAGACGCCTGGCGGTTCGTCTAGAACTCCGGACCAGGCAGCTCGCCTTCAGACCCATCGCCAACCGCCATGGACTGGCTGACGACGGGCGGCGCTGTGATCATCGCCCCAGCCAAGGCCAGGGCCGCCACGGCGGCGAAGGCCGCGGCGCCGACCACGGGCCAAAGACGCTCTCTGGCCGGTGCGGGCGACAAGAGGCGCCTAGCTTGGGCGATGGCCTCGGAATCGAGGGCGGAATCGGTGAGCGACATGGGATTGAGCATCGGCCTGACGGCGGCCATATGCAATGTGGCGCTTTGCGCCGGCCAGAGCTTTCGCCTAGAGAAACCCCATGATCCTCGTCGTCGATAACTACGACAGCTTCACCTACAACCTCGTCCACTATCTGAACGAGCTTGGGGCCGAAACGCTGGTCCACCGCAATGATGCGCTGAGCGCCGAAGAGGCGATCGCGCTAAAGCCGGAAGGCGTATTGCTGTCTCCTGGCCCCTGCACGCCCAATGAGGCTGGCATCTGTCTCGACCTGCTGGCGACGGCGCCGACCGACTTGCCGATCCTGGGAGTCTGTCTCGGACACCAGGCCATCGGCCAGGCCTTCGGCGGCGAGGTCATTCGCGCCGCCAGCCTGATGCACGGCAAGACGAGCCCGATGCATCACACGGGCAAGGGCGTCTTCGCTGGCCTGCCCAACCCCTTCACCGCCACCCGCTATCACAGTCTGTCTGTTCGCCGGGAGACCATGCCCGACGTGCTGGAGATCACCGCCTGGACCGAGGACGGCGAGGTCATGGGCGTGCAGCATGTGAGCCGGCCGATCTTTGGCGTTCAGTTCCACCCGGAATCCATCGCCACCGAAGGCGGCCATGCCCTGCTCGCCAATTTCCTCGACCTCGCCGGCGCCAAACGCCTGAGCCCGGCCTGACCCATGTCCGAGGCCTTCAAGCCCCTGCTCGCTCGCCTGGTTGATGGGGCGACCCTGTCGGAGGACGACGCCCAGGTCTTTTTCGCCGCCTGCCTGAGAGGCGAGCCGACGCCGGCCCAGGTGGCCGCGGCGCTGACGGCGATGCGGATGCGTGGCGAGACGGTGGGGGAAATCACCGCCTGCGCCCGGGCGATGCGCGAAGCCGCAATTACCCTGGAGCATCCCTTCCAGGTGATCGATGTCTGCGGCACCGGCGGCGACGGGCTCCACACCCTCAATATCTCAACCGCCGTCGCCTTTGTGGCGGCCGGCGGCGGGCTGAAGGTGGCCAAGCACGGCAACCGCGCCCTGTCATCCCGGTCTGGCGGCGCCGACGTGCTCGCCGCGCTCGGGGTCAACATCAACGCCGGCCGCGAACAGCAGCTCCGCGCCCTGGACCAGGCGGGGCTCTGCTTCCTGTTCGCCCAGGCTCACCACGGGGCGATGAAGCATGTCTCCCCGATCCGGGCCGAGCTCGGCTTCCGCACCCTGTTCAACCTGCTGGGGCCTCTGGCCAACCCGGCCGGTGCGCAACGGCAGGTCCTTGGCGTCTTTTCCGAGCGTTGGGTCGAGCCCTTGGCCCGGGTGCTGGGCGGCCTGGGCGCCGAGCGCGCCTGGGTGGTTCATGGCGGCGGCATGGACGAGATGACCACCACCGGCGAGACTCTGGTCGCCGAATACCGCGATGGTCAGGTGCGACTCTTCACCATCACACCGGAGGCCGTGGGCCTGCCCCGCGGGGCCCTCTCGGACCTGACCGGCGGGCCGCCGGACGTGAACGCCGCCGCCCTGCTCGCCCTTCTCCAGGGGGAGACCGGGCCCTATCGCGACATCGTCGCCTTGAACGCCGCCGCCGCTTTCCTGGTCGCCGACAAGGTGGAGACCCTTACCGAGGGGGTGGCCCTGGCGGAAAAGGCGATCGACGACGGCATGGCGATGGCCGCTCTCGACCGCCTCCGTGAGATCACCAACTCATGAGCGACATTCTCGATCAGATCGCCACCTACAAGCGGGCCGAGGTCACCGAGCGAAAGACCGCCCGCACCTCGGCCGAGGTCGAATCGGCCGCGAAGGCGGCCAGCGCCCCGCGGGGTTTTCATTCAGCCCTGATCAGGGCCCACGCGCCAGGCCGTCTGGCCCTGATCGCCGAGATCAAGAAGGCCTCGCCGTCCAAAGGTCTGATCCGCGCCGACTTCGATCCCCCGGCCCTGGCTCAGGCCTATGCGGCTGGCGGCGCGGCCTGCCTGTCGGTGCTCACCGACGGTCCCAGCTTCCAGGGCGACGACGCCTATCTGGTCACCGCACGGAATGCTGTCAGCCTGCCGGCGATCCGCAAGGACTTCCTGGTGGACCCCTGGCAGGTGGCCGAGTCCCGCGCCCTGGGCGCCGACGCTATCCTGATCATCATGGCCATGGTGGATGATGCGTTAGCCGCCGACCTGCTGACCGAAGCCAAGGCCTGGGGCATGGACGCTTTGGTCGAGGTTCATGACGAGGCCGAGATGGAGCGCGCCGACCGCCTTGGGGCGACGCTGGTCGGGGTCAACAACCGCAACCTCCGCACTTTCGAAACCGATCTCTCGATCACCGAGCGCCTGGCCGCCCTGGCGCCGGCCGGCGCCCTGCTGGTCACGGAGAGCGGCATCGCCGGGCCCGAAGATGTCCGCCGGCTGGAAGCCGTCGGCGCCCGGGCCATGTTGGTCGGTGAAAGTCTGATGCGTCAGGCTGACGTCGCCAAGGCGGCCCGCGCCCTGCTCGCCTGAAGTCCAGCGGCCGAGTCGGCCTGCCCCCCCGCAACAACGTTCAGGATTTTCAGCGATTTCAACGGCCATGGGGGTAACTTGACATTAAGGAAGAACGCCTAGAGAACATTCATAACGTTTGCGATTTGTTCTCTAGGTTGGGAAGTCCAATGCTGACCCGTAAGCAGCACGAACTGCTCATGTTCATCCATGAGCGGATCAAGGAGACCGGCGTCTCGCCGTCCTTCGACGAGATGAAGGAAGCCCTCGACCTGGCCTCCAAATCCGGAATTCATCGGCTGATCACCGCCCTCGAGGAACGTGGTTTCCTGCGCCGACTGCCCCATCGGGCGCGGGCCCTTGAGGTCGTCAAGCTACCCCAGGAGGCCACCGCCTCGGCGCCCCCAAAGGGCCGCCAGGCCTTCCGACCCCATCTGGTGGATCCCAGCGAAGCGCCTGCCCCGGCCGTGGCTAACGACACCCGGGAACTCTCAGTGCTCGGCAAGATCGCCGCAGGCACGCCCATCGAAGCCATCCAGCAGGAACGGGACCGCCTTCATGTGCCGGAATCCATGTTGGGGGCCGGAGAGCACTTTGTGCTCGAGGTGCAGGGCGACTCCATGATCAACGCCGGCATTCTGGACGGGGACTATGTGGTGATCCGCCGGGCGGACTCGGCCAACTCGGGCGAGATCGTCGTGGCCCTGGTCATGGGCGAGGAGGCCACCCTGAAACGCCTGCGACGCAAGGGCGCTTCCATTGCGCTCGAGGCCGCCAATCCGGCCTATGAGACCCGGATTTTCGGTCCCGATCAGGTGGCCGTCCAAGGTCGTCTGGTGGGCCTCATTCGACGTTACCACTAGGACCCCAGCTCCAGGGCCGGCGTCCGCGCAGGTCCTGGGCCCACTGGGCTCGCCAGACGCCGTCACGGCTCCGCCTCAACTCCACAGAGCCGCCGCGCTCGAAGTCTGAGCCACTCAGAATGATCTTTCCGGGACAGGCGTGGGCCGGCAAACTCGGTCGGATGACGATCAGTTCGGCTGAGGCGCAAAGGGCGGCCAGGGTGTCGGCGTCGGGCGCCTTGCGGCTCCAATAGGCGGCGACCGGCGCCGGGGAATTTTCCCCCGGCCGGCAGGTCCACCGATCACAGTCATAGAGGGCGTCCCGCGGACCTGCATCCGGCGTCGCCCCCAGTCCATGCCGCTGCGCCCACCGCTCGGCCCCGAATCGTTTGACGTCAGGACGCAGCAGGACCGCCTGCTCACCCTGGCGGACCGCCACCTGGGCGCCGTCGGCGGCGACCCAGAGGACCGGCGGATCGGGCCGCGGCGCCAGACTGACGGCCAGGGCGAACGGCAGGCCGATCCAGCGGATCGCCCCCCGCCAGAGGCACATCCAGAGAATGCCCAGAAAGGCGCTGGGCAAGGCCCAGGCCGGAGCGCTGGGGATCAGCAGGTTGGCGCCAGGCGCCTCAGCGGCGAACTTCGCGACACTCGCGATCGCGCCGATCCCCCAGCCGGACACCATCAGCGGGATGTCGCCGAGGCCAAGTGGCGTCAGCGCCGCCCCGACCGCCAGGCTTGGCATCATCAGGAAGGAGGAGATCGGAGAGGCCGCGAGGTTGGCGGCCAGGCCATAGGTGGCCATGCGGTTGAAATGTTGCAGGGCGAAGGGGCCGGTCGCCATGCCGGCCACAAAGCTCGCCGCCAGGCTGGCGGCCAGCCAGGTCATGGCGGTCTGGGCTAAGCGAATCGGCCACGGCGCGCTGATCTCGCGGATCGCCCTCGGCCAGACCTCCGCCAGGGCGACCAGCGCCGCGGTCGCCGAAAACGACATCTGAAATCCGGGCTCAGTCACCGCTTCGGGGTGGATCAGCATGACGATGAGGGCCGCCAGGGCCAAGCCATGCAGGCTGATGGCCCGGCGGTCGAAGATCACCGCGGCGAAGGCTACGGAGGCTGTGATGGCCGCCCGCTCGGCCGGGGCTGGCGCGCCTGAGACCACGAGATAGCAGCCGACCGCCGCAAGACCCGCCAGGGCGGCGACCTTTTTGCTCGACACCCGAAGGGCCAGCCAAGGCCATGCGGCGACGCCGGCGCGAACGGCGGTGAAAACAAACCCGCCGACAATCGCCATGTGCAGGCCCGATATGGCGATCAGATGCGCCAATCCAGAAGCCCGCATGTGTTCGATCTGTTCGCGCGGGATGAAGGCCTGATTGCCAATCACCATGGCGGCCGCCAGGCCGCCGGTTTCCTCTCCCATGGAGGCGACAATTTTCTTCGCCAAGGTCCAACGGGCGGCGTTGATCCGCATTTCCAGGGCCAGGCGGCCGGGGGGCGCTGGAAGCTCAACCACCTCCGGCGGCCGCAGGGCGAAACCCACCCCACCGATGCTCTCAAAATAGGCGTCTCGGGCGAAGTCATAACCGCCTGGGCTGGCCGGCGGCGGGGGTGGGTTGATCAGGGCCAGGACCTGAACTGCCGTTCCTGGCTCCGGCGGAGAGGTGGCGCGCAGGGTGACCCGCAGGCGGCTGGGAGTCGCTTCAGCCGGCAACCCCTCAATGTGAGTTGGTGCGATGACGACACGACTGCCGCCGCCCTGCCCTGGATTGGCCACGTCCACCACCCAACCTGCCGCCTGAACAGGTCCGGCCAGGGCGGGCGCCACGGGCCCCGATACAGCCTGGGTTCTGAACTTTGCCGTTGAAAAGCCCGCCAAGGCGAAGGCCGTGAGGACAAGGACCAGAGCGCCAGCCCGGCTCAGGTTCAAGCGCCGCGCGGCGACCAGCAGAACGATGGCCAGGACCAAGAGGCCCTTCGCCACCAGGCTCAGAGGCTCCCGGTCGAGGGTGAAATAGGCCGCGCACCCCAATCCAAAGGCGACAGGAGTCCACAGGCTCCAGCGATCGACCTGGTCGGCCATTTGTCGCGCCACTGCGCCCGCCACGGCGCGCGCACTAGGAGGGCGGGACAGGGCCATGCTAAGACGCCGGCCCCATCGCCCGGCGATCCCGCCGGCCTGCGACAGCTCAGAACCCCCGACCTCGATGCCCGACCGTCCCGTCGTCACCCGGATCGCCCCCTCTCCCACCGGCTCCATGCATATAGGCACGGCCCGGACTGCGCTTTTCAACTGGCTTTATGCGCGCCACACCGGCGGCAAGTTCCTGTTGCGCGTGGAGGACACCGATCGCGAGCGCTCCACCCAGGCCGCCGTTGAGGTGATCTTTGAGGGGATGAGGTGGCTCGGCCTCGAGGCCGACGAACCCCCCGTGTTCCAGGCCGCTCGCGCTGACCGCCACCGGGCGGCGGTAGAGGACCTGCTGGCCCGCGGAGAGGCCTATCGCGACTATATGACGCCCGAGGAACTGGAGGCCGAGCGCGAAACCGCCCGCGCTGAGGGCCGGGTGGTTCGCTCGCCCTGGCGGGACATCACCCCCAATGACGCCCCTGACCGGCCCTTCGTGGTTCGACTGAAGAGTCCGCTCACCGGCGACACCGTGGTGGCTGACAAGGTCAAGGGCGACATCCGGTTCCAGAACAAGGATCTGGACGACCTGATCCTGCTGCGCACTGACGGCTCGCCGACCTACAATTTGGCCGTGGTGGTTGATGACCATGACATGGGCGTGACCCACGTCATCCGCGGTGACGATCACCTTAACAACGCCGCGCGCCAGGCCCTGATCTACAAGGCCCTTGGATGGGAGGTCCCGGTCTGGGCCCACCTGCCGCTGATCCACGGACCTGACGGCGCCAAGCTCTCCAAACGCCACGGCGCCCAAGCCGTGAGCGAATTCGATTCGATGGGCTATCTGCCCGAGGCCATGCGCAACTATCTGGCCCGGCTCGGCTGGGGCCATGGCGATGATGAGATTTTCTCCGACGAACAGGCGATCAGTTGGTTCGATATCGTTGATGTGGTCAGCGCCCCGGCGCGGCTGGACTGGGCCAAGCTCAACCACATCAACAACCACTATATCCGCCAGGCGGAGATCGGCCGCCTCGCCGACCTGGTCTGCGCCATCCATGACAGCCGCGGCCTCAGGGTTCCCGCCGACCTGCGCCCCGTTCTGGAGCGCGCGATTCCGCTGGTTCGCGACGGCGCCAAGACCATGCTCGACCTGGCGGACTCCACCGTGTTCGTCCTGACCCCGCGGCCGCTTGCCCTGCCGGAAAAGGCCACGAGCCTGCTGACGGATGAAACCCGCGGCCGCCTTGGCCGGCTGCGAGATCGGCTGGCCGCCGCGACGGCCTGGGACGTGCCGAGCCTTGAGTCTGAGATCCGCGCTTTCGCGGAATCAGAATCGATCGGCATCGGCAAGTTTGGGCCGGCGCTTCGAATGTGTCTGGCGGGCGGCGCTTCGGCGCCGGACCTCGCTGGCGCCCTCACCGCGCTCGGTCAGGACGAAAGCCTTGGCCGGCTCCACGACGCGCTTTCGCCCGCTGCGTAAACCGCTATAAGGCCAAGCGAACAGACGTTTTAATTCCTAGTCATTGAAAGGGGATGGCATGGGCGATACGGCGAAGATCAGCATCGGCTCCAAGACCGTCGAGCTACCCATCTTGAAGGGTACGACGGGTCCGGACGTGGTTGACGTACGCAAGCTCTACGCCGAGGCCGACGTCTTCACCTACGACCCAGGCTTCACCTCGACGGCGAGCTGCGAGAGCAAGATCACCTACATCGATGGCGATGCGGGCGTTCTGTTGCACCGCGGCTACCCGATCGACCAGCTGGCGGAAAAGTCGAGCTTCCTCGAGGTCTGCTACCTTCTCCTGCACGGCGAGCTGCCCACGGCGAGCCAGTTCGCCGAGTTCGACCACAACATCACCTACCACACGATGTTGCACGAACAGTTCGACCGCTTCTTCGGCGGGTTCCGGCGCGACGCCCACCCGATGGCCATCATGGTCGGCGCGGTCGGGGCGCTGTCAGCCTTCTATCATGACAGCACCAATATTGATGATCCGCAGCAGCGGATGATCTCGGCCCATCGCATGATCGCCAAGATGCCGACAATCGCGGCGCGGGCGTTCAAGTACTCCAAGGGTCAGCCGTTCGTGCATCCGCGCAACGACGAATCCTATGCCGAGAACTTCTTGCGGATGTGCTTCTCGGTTCCGGCCGAGGACTGGAAGCCCAATCCGGTCCTGACCCGGGCCATGGACCGCATCTTCATCCTGCACGCCGATCACGAGCAGAACGCCTCGACCTCGACCGTCCGCCTGGCCGGATCGTCGGGCGCCAATCCCTTCGCCTGCATCGCCGCCGGCATCGCCTGCCTGTGGGGCCCAAGCCATGGGGGCGCCAACGAAGAGGCGCTCAACATGCTGGCCGAGATCGGTTCGGTGGAGAACATCCCCGAATACGTCCAGGGCGTGAAGGACCGCCGCTACCGGCTGATGGGCTTTGGCCACCGGGTCTATAAGAACTACGACCCCCGCGCCAAGGTCATGCAGACCACCTGTCACGAAGTCCTGGCCGAAGTCGGCAACACCGATGACCCCCTGCTGAAGGTGGCCATGGAGTTGGAGAAGATCGCGCTCAGCGATCCCTACTTCGTCGAGCGCAAGCTCTATCCGAACGTGGACTTCTATTCGGGCATCACTCTGCGGGCGCTCGGCTTCCCGCCGGAAATGTTCACCGTGCTGTTCGCACTCGCGCGGACCGTCGGCTGGATCGCCCAGTGGAAGGAAATGGTCGAGGATCCGTCCCAGAAGATCGGCCGTCCGCGCCAGATCTATACCGGCGCGGCTCAGCGCGACTACACCTCGGTCGATAAGCGCGGCTAAGCCGCGCCCCGACCAAGAATCTTTAGAACGGCCAGCGCGGCGGCCTCCGAGGGATCGGGGCCGCCGCGCCCCATTTTGGTCAGGGCCTGATTCTGCGCCGCAACCTGCGTCGCGCGGAGTTCGGGGTCATCCAGTCTTAGCGCCAGTTCCCGCGCCAGCTTGGGGCCAACACAATCCCCCTGGATCAGTTCTGGCGCCACAAAGGCCTGGGCGGCGATGTTGAACAGGGTCACATAGTCCGTGCGGATCAGCAGTTGCAGGATCGCATAGGTCAGCGGCGCCAGCCGATAACCCACCACCATCGGCGTGCCTGCAAGGGCCAACTCGGTGGTTACCGTACCGGAACAGGCCAAAGCCACCGTCGCGGCCTTCATGGCGGCGTATCGGTCAGCCTCGCCCTCGACCACATGGACCCGATGCGGCCACCCGGCGACCCTGGCCTTCACCTGGTCGGCCACGGTGGAGGCGACCGGCAGGATCACCTGTAGATTGGGCCGGGCGGCCTTGAGCAGAGCGACAGCTTCCTCGAAGGGCGGCAGCACGCGCTGAATCTCACTTGCCCGGCTTCCCGGCAGGACAAGCAGGACAGGTTCGGTTGGGCCGATGCCCAGCCGCCGACGCAGCGCCTCGGGCTGAGCGCCGGAAAAGTCCAGGCCCAGGGTGCTATTCCCGACAAAGGTGACGGGCAGTCCCAGCTTCTCGAAATAGGGGGCGTCGAAGGTGTGGATCGACAGCAGATGATCCACATGCCGGGCCAGGACAGCGGCGCGTCCGGCGCGATAGGCCCAGACCTGCGGGGCGACATACTTGATTACGGGCAGGTCTGGCGTCTGGGCCTTCAGGCGCTGGGCCAGACGTATGGTAAAGCCCCAGGAGTCGATCAGGATGGCGACATCAGGCTTTTCGCGCCGCGCCAGAGCCGCCATCTCGTCGGCCCGCCGGATGACCCGACGATAGGCCATCAGTCCTTCCACGAGTCCCAGGATCGACAGTTCGGACATGTCGAAGGGGCTGGCCAGCCCCTCGGCGGTCATCCGCTCGCCGCCCAGCCCGACAAACCGTACGCCCCCCGGTCCCAGGTGGGCCTTGAGGGCGGCCATCAACTCGGCGCCGCGGCCGTCGCCGGAGGCCTCGGCGGCCACAAGCATGATGCAGAGGGGAGTGGTCATCGGCCTTCAGACTCCACGCCGTACACGAACAGCCCGAGGCCATCGGCCATCTCGATCACCCTTTCACGGTCCAGCACCAGCAGCCGACCCGCCTCCCCCGCTACGCCAGCCAGGCCGGCCCGGGCGGCGCGTTCAATGGTCGCAAGACCGATGGTGGGGAGATCGACCCGGGTTTCCTGGATCGGCTTGGGCGCCTTGGCCAATACGCCGCGCAGGGCGCCCGGCTCGCCACGCAGGGCGCGCGGCAGATCGGCCACCCGGCGCAGCATGGCGTCAGTGCCCTCCTGCGCCTCCACCGCCAGGACCAGACCGTCGCAGACGACGGCCCCCTGCCCGACGTCCAGCCGCCCGATCTCGCGGGCCACGAGCATGGCGCGTGCGATGTCAGCCTGATGGCGCTCGTCCGGCCGCACCCGGCCCAGCGGCCCGGCCGGCAGGCGCAGATCCCCCATCGCTTCATCGGCGCCTTCAACGATGAAGCCTTCCTTTTCGAACTCCTGCAGCAAGGCCCGCAGAAGACCGTCATCCCCGCGCCTTGCCGCCGCAATGAGTCCAGGAAGCGCCTTGAGGCCCCGGACATCGGGCTTGAGTGCGGCGAAATCCGGGCGACTGACCAGACCGGCAAAACACACCGACTGGCATCCCGCGCCCTTCAGCGTCCGGATGCACTTGCCCAGTTCGGCGATCCCGATATCGGCCCCCGGGAACCCCGCGAGGTCGGCGCCGGCGAAACCCTTGAGGCGGATCACGAAAAACGGCCGACCGGCCTGCTGGCAGGCCTCGGCGATCTCGACCGGCAATCCGCCGCCGCCCGCGATCAGGCCGAGCTTGGTCAAGGCCCTAGATCTCCCGCTCCGGCAGGCAGAGCGGGCGATTGGCTTCAGCACGGATGAAGTCGATGATTTCCATCACCGGGGCGCTATGGCCAAAGGTGGCCGTGGCGTCATCAATCCGCTCCTGGAAGGTGCCTTCCTCGGCGAACAGAAGCCGATAGGCCGAGCGAAGCTCCGAGATCATCTCGCGGGAGAAATTGCGGCGCTTGAGGCCCACAAGATTCAGGCCCTCAAGATGGGCGTGGTTTCCCCAGACCAGTCCATAGGGAATGACGTCCTTCGTCACCGCAGCCAGACCGCCAATGAAGGAATATCGGCCAACCCGGCAATGCTGGTGAACCGCCGCCAGACCGCTGACCATGACGAAGTCGCCCACGTCCACATGGCCGCCCAGGGTCGCTGAGTGGGCCAGCACCACATTGTCACCGACATGGCAGTCATGCCCCACATGGCTGGTAGCCATGTACATGCCATCATTCCCCACCCGGGTGACGCCGCCGCCATCGGGGGTGCCGATGTGCATGGTGACGTGCTCCCACAGGCGGTTGCGGTCGCCGATAATCAGCTCTGTAGGCTCGCCCCGATAGCCAGTGTGGTGCGGCGGTCCGCCCAGGTTGGAGAAGTTCCGCACCGTGCAGTCGCTTCCGATGGTCGTGTGACCTTCGATCACGACATGGGACATCACCTCAGTGCGGGCGCCCAGGCGCACATGCTCGCCGATGATCGAGAAAGGTCCGATGCGGACGCCCTCAGCGAGTTCAGCCCCGGGGGCGATAATCGCGGTGGGATGGATTTCAACGCTCATTGGGTGGCCACCACCATCGCGGCGAACTCAGCCTCGGCGGCGACCTTGTCGCCCACCATGGCCTGTCCCTTGAATTTGAACAGATCTCCCCGGTGCTTAACCACCTCGACGGGCATCCGCAGGACGTCACCCGGGCGCACCGGCTGGCGGAACCGGCAATTGTCCAGGGAGATGAACAGAATGGTCTTGCCGGCCACGTCCACGTCCAGCGACTTGGACATCAGGACCGCGCCGGTCTGCGCCAGGGCTTCGACGATCAGCACCCCGGGCATCACCGGATACTCCGGAAAGTGTCCGGCGAAGAACGGCTCGTTGAAAGTGACGCACTTGATGCCGACGATGGACTCGCTCGGCTTGTAGGCTTCGGCTCGGTCCACCAGCAGAAAGGGGTAGCGGTGGGGAATCCGCCGCAGAATTTCCGAGATATCGATCTCGTCCGGGTTCTCGTTGACCGGCGCTTTGCGGCTCATGCGCCTGCTCCATCTCCGCGACGCGTGGCCATCCTCGACAGCCATGCGACCTCGCGCATCCATTTCTTCAGTGGCCGGGCCGGAAACCCGCCCCAGGTCTCTCCGGCAGGTACGTCACGCATGACGCCGGCGGCCGCGGCGACCCGCGCGCCCTCCCCGATGATCAGGTGATCGGCGACGCCAGCACGCCCGCCAAACTGCGCGCCATCGCCGATGGTCACGCTGCCAGATATCCCCGTATGGGCCGCCATGACACAGTTGCGGCCGATGCGGACGTTGTGGGCGATCTGCACCATGTTGTCGATCTTGGTGTTCTCTCCAATGATCGTGTCGTCATAGGCCCCGCGATCAACACAGGCGCCCGCGCCAATGGTGACTCCGTCCTGGATCACCACCCGACCCAGTTGCGGAATGTCGATCAGCCCCGCAGGACCGACCGTCGCCCCGAATCCAGCTTCGCCGATAACGGCTCCGGCATAGATCCGCACCCGGTCACCCACCAGGGCGAAACCGACAACCGCCCGAGCGCCGATCTCGCAATCCCGGCCGATCTTGACGCCCGGCCCGATCACCGCCCCGGCGCCGATCACCGTGCGCGCGCCGATATGGGCGCCGTCGGCGATAACCGCCCCCGGCTCGATCAGCACATCGGCCTCAAGCTTGGCGCTGGGAGCCAGCAGGGCGGCCGACCGGTTCCGGATCGGCCGATACATGGCCTGGGCGGCCAGGGCGTAGGCCCCTTGGGGAGACTTGGTCAGCAAAGCCGCGCAACCGCTGCGCGCCGACCCGGCGAGACTGGGGTGCAGGAAGACGGCGCTCGCCTTTGTCGAGGCGATCTCCGCCACCCGGCGAGGATCGGAAAGGAAGGTGACCGAGCCCGGCGGGGCCCGGTCGAGAGTCGAAACGGCGGTCACGTCGCGCGCGCCATCGACGCCCGGCGCAAGCTCTGCGCCGGTCAGCTCGGCGAGACGGGATAGGCTGGTCGGACCGAGGTCCTCAAAGAAGCGAGGGTCAGGCATGTGATTCCAAGCGCGACCCGCGCCCCCTTTGGGCGAGTCGCTGGCTTATCTAGTCTGGGCGCCCGCGGCCTGCTGGTCCAGCCGTTCGCGGTCGAAAGCGAACTGGGTGATCTTGCCATTGAGGGCGGTGACCAGCAGCGCGGTCACATCCATCTGCGGATTGGAGAACAGAAGCGCCTCGCGGTTCACCAGCATGGCGCACTGGCGCTGCTGGTAGACCTGACGGATCAGCGGCTCCATTTCCTGGCCGACGCGGGCGATGGCCTTCTGTTGGGTGACCGCAAGCTCCCGTTCACGCAGCGTCGCCTTGCGCTGGAAGGCGTTCACACGGACCTGCAGGTCGGCGCGGCGCTTGTCAAAGGCGTCCTGGCTCAGGCTGGCGCGGCCCTGTTCGATGGCCTGGGCCTCGTTGGTGATCGCGGTTTCTTCAGCCTTCAGCTCGGCTTCCACCTGGGTGGCGATCTGCTGCAGGCGGGTCTGGACGTACTGTCCGACGGTGGAGCCGCCGATGGCGCCATCCAGAGACATCACACAGACCCCCGCGATGGCGGCGCCGTGGGTCACCTGTGGGGCGGCCGCGGCTTGCTGCGCCTGGGCGCCGGGGGCGAGGGCGAGCGCTAGCACCGCGGCGGAGAGGCCGGCGGCGAGGGTTTTGGTGGTCATGAAATCAGAACCTAGTTGAGGTGGAGAACCGGAAGGTTTCGGTCTTATCGTAATCTTCTTTGGCCAAAACTTGGCTGAAGTCGAAACGGATCGGACCCATGGGCGAACGCCAGAAGATGCTGAGCCCTGCTGAGGCCCTCAGAGACAGGTCGTCGACGATATTGGGATCGACGGCGCCGGAGACGGTGAGCTTATCCGCATCGTCGAGCAGACCCAAGGTGCCGAACTCGGAGAACACGGCGGCTTTTACGCCATATTGCTCCGGAAGGAAGGTGGGGACTGTCAGCTCCACAGAGCCGATGGCGTAGGCCTTGCCCCCCAGGGCGTCACCGCGGCTCGAATTGAGGTCCCGCGCCCCAATGCCCGCGGTCTCAAATCCGCGGAAGCTGTTGCCGCCCTTGTAGAAGCGCTCATTGACCCGGACGGTGTCGCCGTTCCAGCCGTCCACATAGCCCATGGAACCGGTGCCGCTGAGGATGAAGCTGGGTGAGAACCCATAATAGACGCCGCCCTCGACCTCGGTCTTGAGGTAGTTCACGTCCCCGCCAACGCCGGCGAGATCCTGGTTGAGCGCTGTGTAGAACCCGCGCGTCGGATTGATCGGATCGTTCCGGCGATCAAGGCGGACCCCGTAGCCCACGAGCGAGGTCGTGTACGAGCCACGTTGTTGGCAGAGCGAGATCGAAACCACAGGGGCGGCCGGATCACAGAACGAGGCCGGAATCTCGACCTCGTCCCGGCGCAGGGTGTAGCGGGCCGAACCCCGGGCGTTCAGGGTCAGGGGGAAGCCCAGCCGGACCCCGCCGCCGATCGTATTGGTCCGGTAGGCCGAGTAGTCTGTGAGGTCGTAGCGGTACGAGTAGAGATCGAGACCCGCCCCCAGATCGCGCCCCATGAAGCGAGGCTCGGTGAAGGAGAAGTCCACCTGCTGGCGCAGGGAGCCCACCGAAACCCGGGCGCGCACATTCTGGCCGCGACCACGGAAATTCCGTTCAGTGACGCCCAGGTCGAGGATCAGCTGATCCACAGAGCTATAGCCGGCGCTGAAGGACAGCTCACCGGTCGGCTGCTCTTCCACCTGAACCTGAAGGCCCGTGCGATCCGGCGCCGAGCCGGGGATTTCTTCGATGGTCACATCCTTGAAGAAGCCCAGGGCCCGGATCCGATTGCGTGAGCGGTCGACCAGAACACGGTTATAGGCGTCCCCTTCGGCGAGGTTCATCTCACGCCGCACCACATAGTCCAGGGTGCGGGTGTTGCCGATGATGTCGATGCGTTCGACATAGACCCGCGGCCCTTCATTGACCTGGAAGGTCACGTCGACCGTTCGGGTCTCCCGGTTGGGCGTGTAGCGGGGTCGCACATCGACGAAGGCGAAGCCGGCGGCGCCGGCCGCGAAGGTCAGGGTGTCGGTGGCCTGCTCGATGCGCGCATCCTGATAGACCTGGCCTTCGCGGATGGGCAGGATCTGAACCAGGGTCTCCTTGTTCAGCTTCTCCAGCTCGGTGGCGACCTGGATCTTTCCGAACTTGTACTCCGGCCCCTCATCCACCGTGTAGGTGATGACGAAGCCGTTCTTGTCCGGCGCCAGCTCGGCGATCGCCGAGATCACGCGGAAGTCATAAAAGCCGCGGTTGCGATAGTGTTCGCGTAGCTTTTCCTTATCGAATTCAAGTCGATCAGGGTCGTAGTTGGCGTTGCTGGTGAACAGCTTGTACCAGGCGCTCTGTTCCGTCACGACGATGTCGCGCAGGTCATTGTCGGAGAACTCGACATTGCCCAGGAAGTTGGTGCGCAGAACCCCGCTCTTGGCCCCTTCGTCGATCTCGAAGATGACGTCCACGCGCTTCTGGGGCAGCTCGACGATCTTCGGCGTCACATTGGCCGAGATCCGGCCTGAGCGCCGGTAAAGCTCAACGATCCGCTGAACATCCTGTTGGATACGCGCCCGGGTGAAGATCCCCCGGGGCCGGAGCGTCACCTCGTCGCGCAGCTTGTCTTCCTTGAGGCCGCGATTGCCCTCGAAGATCACCCGATTGATGATCGGGTTCTCCACCACCTCGACAATCACCTCGCCGCCGACCGCGCTGATCCGCACATCAGCAAACAGGTCCGTGCGATAGAGCGCCTTCAGCGCCAGGTCGAGCTGTTCGGCGTCCACCCGGTCACCCGGCTGGATCGGCAGGTAGGAGAGCACGGTCGCCTGCTCAATCCGTTCGTTGCCGCGGACGGCGATACGCTGCACCACCTCAGTCTGGGCCTGTGCCGCGGCGATCGTCGGCGCCGTCAGGGCGGTCGAGGACAGCAGCAGGGCGAAGCCGGAAGCGAGCGCAGCGCTACGAGCGCGAGATCTTTGCATCTGATCAGCCGTAAAGGGAGGAAGGCGAGCCTAGGAAATCAGGCCGCCGAGAAATTTGAACACGCGCAGTTGCTGCAGATCGTTCCAGGTGGCGAACAACATCAATCCGAGCAACAGCGCAAGGCCCACTCGATACCCTGCCGCCTGAACCTTGGCCGCAAGAGGGCGGCGCGCCACGGCCTCATAGGCGTAGAACACCAAATGTCCGCCATCGAGGATCGGCACCGGCAGCAGGTTCATGAAACCGATCCCCACCGACAGTACGGCCGTCAGGCCCAGAAGAGCGACGCCGCTGCCGAGCAGCATGGACCCGGTGTCCGGCGCCCCCTGGGCCCCAGACTGGGCCACCTGACCGGAGGCTTGGGCGATCCGCAGCGGCCCCCCCAGCTGATCGGCGCTCTCTCGGCCGGTCACCACCCGACCCAGGTAGTAAACCGTGGTGCTCAGCACCCGCCAGGTGCGCTCTGCGCCGCCGGCGACCGCCTCCAGCGGCCCGTAGCGCCGCACGGTGCGCTCACCCACCTGGGCGGGGCTGGCGATGCCCAGGACGCCGATTTTCTGCTCGCCGCCCATCCGGTCTTCCACCACCCGACGCTCAGGGGTCGCGGTCAGGGGGACAAGCTCACCGGCGCGTTCAACGACAAAGGCCGTCGGCGCGTTCGAGCGGACGGCAATGATCTGCTGGAGATCGAAAAAGTTGTCGATCTTCTGCCCGTTGGCGCGCACCACGACGTCGCCGACGACAAAGCCCGCGCGGGCCGCGGGGCTGTCGGGCTGTACGGCCGCCACCCGGGCGGGGATGACGGTTTCGCCCACGCTCATCAGCAGGGCGGCGAAGATCACGATCGCCAGGACAAAGTTGGCGAAGGGCCCGGCGGCCGTGATGATGGCGCGCTGCCAGACCGGCTTGAAATGGAAGTAGCGATTGGCCGAGCCGGCGCCCTGTTCAGTCTCGATGCGTTGGCGCATCGCCTCAAGGTTGTCGTGATCAGGCACGCTGGCGGCGTTCTCATCGCCGGAGAACTTGACGTAGCCCCCCAACGGAATCCACCCGACCCGCCATTCGACCCCCTGCCGGTCGGTCCAGCCGAAAATCTTACGGCCAAAGCCGATGGAGAACTGATCGATAGCCACCCGGCAGGCGCGGGCAGCCCAATAGTGCCCAAGCTCGTGGATTGTCACCACCACGGTGAGCACGAGCAGGAACGGGATGATGTAGGTGAGCGCCGTCTGCAAGAGACTGAACATCGGAAGGGGCTGTGCTCCTAAGGGGCCTGGCGTGAGCCAGAAAGCCCGGCCGTGACAGCCGAGGCGATGCGCCGGGCCGCTGCATCTGTCTCCCGGGCTGTCTCCAAGGCGTCTCCACTCGCCCCCCCGGCGAGGTCTCCTGTGCGATCCAGACGCTCAAGGGTCTCGGCCACCGTGGCGGCAATATCGAGAAAGCCGATCTTCCGGTCAAGAAAAGCGGCGACCGCCACCTCATTGGCCGCGTTTAACGCCCCGGGCGCCGCACCCCCTGCGGCCAGGGCCGCCTTAGCAAGGCCCAGGGACGGAAATTTCGCCACATCGGGTTCTTCGAACGTCAGGGGACCAGACGAGACCAGGTCGAGCCGCGGCGCGGGCCATGGCAGCCGGTCAGGCCAGGCATAGGCGCAGGCGATGGGCGCGCGCATGTCCGGCGGCCCCAGCTGGGCCAGGGTGGAGCCGTCGGCATACTCCACCATGGAGTGGATGATCTGCTGGTGATGGATCAAGACGTCGAGGCGCTCCGGCGGCATGGCGAACAGATAGGCGGCCTCGATGATCTCGAGTCCCTTATTCATCATGGACGCGGAATCGACCGAAATCTTGGCGCCCATGCTGAAGTTCGGATGAGCGACCGCCTGCTCTGGAGTGGCGTGGGCCATCTGCGCCTGTGTCCAGGTGCGGAAGGGCCCCCCTGACGAGGTGAGGATCACCCGCGACACCTGGGCGTTCGCCCGGGAATCGAACACCTGGAAGATAGCCGAATGCTCGGAATCGACGGGAATGATCACCCCGCCGGCCAGCTTGGCGGTGCGGAGCAGGCCCGGGCCGCCGCACACCAGGCTTTCCTTATTGGCCAGGGCCACGACGGCGCCGGCCCGGGCTGCGGCCAGGGTCGGCGCCAGGCCGGCAAACCCGACGATGGCCGACATGACCCATTGGGCGTCGGCGGCCGCCACCTCTGCAATCGCGCTGGCGCCGGCTGCCGCCTGAACGCCAGACCCCTTGAGCCGGTCCCGGAGCTCCGGCAGGCCCGACTCATCCTCAATCACCGCGAGTTGGGGCCGCCAGCGGAGCGCCTGTTCGGCCAAGCGGGCGACATTGCGTCCCCCGGTGAGGCCGACCACCTCCACCTCGACCTTGGCGAGGTCGAACAGGTCCAGGGTCGACATGCCCACCGATCCGGTGGAGCCAAGGACGGTGACCTTTCGCGGAAGGCTGTGGGCGTTCATGTGAAGAGCTCCGCGAGACGGGCGATGGCCAGGACAAGGACGGCGAACATCAAGCCGTCAACCCGGTCCAGCAGGCCGCCATGGCCGGGAATGAGGTCGCCGGAATCCTTCACCCCGAACCGGCGCTTCAGCATGGATTCCCAGAGATCGCCCCCCATGGTGGCGAGACCGCCGGTGAGACCGATGACCGCGCCCACCGCAGGACCCATGCCCTCGCCGAACAGGGCCGAACCGAACGCTCCGGTGAGGGTCGAGGCCGCCAGCCCGCCAGCGAAGCCCGACCAGGTCTTGTTGGGCGAAAACCGCGGCCACAGTTTAGGGCCTTTCAGAAGGCTGCCCACCAGGAAGGCGGCGATATCGGCCGACCAGGTGACGGCGAACAGCAACAGAACCCACAGGGCTCCGTCAGGCGTCCCCCGCAGCCATACCAGGGCCAGGCACGGCACACCGATATAGACCACACCAAACGCCGCGTCGGCGGGTCGCTCGGCGACGCGGCGGGCGACAAAGGCTGCGGCTGCGGCGCCCACGGCCATCGCCGCCCAGGCCAGGGGCACGTAGCGCAGATAGATCAGAAAGACTCCGACCAACACGCTGATCAGCACGGTCGAAAGCACCCGCAGCGGCGCCTTGGGCGCGGTCATCCCGGCCCACTCGATCGACAGCAGAGCCACGCCCACTGAAATCAGCAGCAGGAAGGGCCATCCGCCCCACCACACCGCGCCAACCGTGGCGGGCACCAGCACCAGGGCTGAAGCCGCACGCATGGCGAGGTTGGACCAGTCGAACTTTTTAGCCGGCGGCAAGGGCGTCATCTGCGACCGCGCCATAGCGCCGATCGCGTGTGCGGAAGGCGGCGATGGCGGCTTTCAGATGTTCCGGGCCGTAGTCGGGCCAGAGCACATCCTGGAAGACCAGTTCGGAATAGGCCGCTTCCCAAAGCAGGAAGTTGGACAGCCGCTGCTCGCCCGAGGGGCGGACGATCAGGTCCGGAGGCGGCGCGGCCGCGGTGGACAGGTAGGTGGCGAATCGGGCCTCGTCCAAGTCCTCGGGACGAACCAGACCCGCGGCCACGTCTTGGGCGAACCGGCGCGCCGCATCGGTCACGTCGGCTTGACCGCCGTAGTTGAAGGCGACTTGGAGAAAGAAGGAGTCGTTGCCTGCGGTGCGGCGCTCAGCCTCATCTATGATGTCGATCAGGTCGGCGTTGAGCCCATCGCGCCGGCCAATGACCCTGACGCGGACCCCTTCCCGCTCGAGCCGCCCGAGATCGCTCTCGAAATAGCGCCTGGGCAAGGCCATCAACTCAGCCACCTCGGCGGCCGGACGGCTCCAGTTCTCGGTCGAGAAGCCAAAGACGGTGAGATAGCGGATATTCAGGTCCGGCGCGGCGGCCACCGTGCGCTTGAGCGCCTCGACTCCGGCCCGGTGCCCCAGGCTGCGCGGCAGGCCCCGCCGCTTGGCCCAGCGACCGTTGCCGTCCATCACCAGGGCCACATGCAGAGCCTCGCCCGCCGAGGGTTCGGCGGCCGTCCCGGCGGGGTTGAGCTCTGGGCTACGGGCCATGGGGTCCTCGCGCGTCCTTTGGCGACAGGCTAAGGCGATCAGACCTGCATGATCTCTTGTTCCTTGATTTTCAAGGTTTCGTCCACGCGCTTGACCGCCTCGTCGGTGAACTTCTGCACCTCGGTCTCCATGCGCTTCTGCTCGTCCTGGCTGATGACGCCATCCTTTTCGGCGCGTTTCAGGTCGTCATTGGCGTCGCGGCGGATGTTGCGCACCGCCACCTTCTGCTGCTCGGCATATTTGCCGGCGACCTTGACGAGATCCTTGCGGCGCTCCTCGGTGAGCGGCGGGATCGGAATGCGCAGGGTCTGGCCGTCCACGACGGGGTTGAGGCCCAGGCCGGAATTGCGGATGGCCTTTTCGACCGACACCGCCACGCCCTTGTCCCACACGCTGACGGTGAGCATCCGCGGCTCAGGCACGCTGACGGCGGCGACCTGGCTGATCGGGACGGTCGATCCATAGGCGTCGACCATGATCTGATCTAGCAGGCCCGCCGAGGCGCGCCCCGTGCGCAGGGAGGCGAATTCCTCCTTCAGGGCCACGACGGCCTTGTCCATGCGGTCTTTGTAGGTCGAAAGAACCGGCTTCGGTGCGGTGGCCATTGGGCTCCTCCATTCGATCTCGGATAGGTGGCGCAGTTGGGATCAGGTGATCGTCGTAAAGACGCCCTGCCCCCTCAGCACCTTCAGGAAATTCCCCCGCTCGCGGATGGAAAAGACCACGATCGGGATCTCGTTGTCACGCATCAGGGCGATGGCCGAGGCGTCCATCACCTTTAGATCCTGGGCCAGGACGTCATGATAGCTGAGCGACTCGTAGCGCACAGCCTTGGCGTCCTTCTTGGGATCCGCCGTATAGACGCCATCGACGCTGGTGCCCTTGAACAGGGCCTCGCAGCCCATCTCCGCCGAGCGCAGGGCCGCAGGCGTATCGGTTGTAAAATAGGGAGCGCCCAGACCGGCGGCGAAGATCACCACGCGGCCCTTCTCCAGGTGCCGCATGGCGCGGCGGCGGATATAGGGCTCGCAAACCGCATCCATCGGAATGGCCGACTGGACCCGGGTGAAGACGCCCTCCTTCTCCAGGGCGCCCTGCAGGGCCAGAGCGTTCATCACCGTGGCCAGCATGCCCATATAGTCGGCGCTGGAGCGTTCCATCCCCTTGCCGGCCAGGGAGACGCCGCGGAAAATATTGCCGCCGCCGATCACCAGGCACAGTTCAACGCCGTGGCTGACCACCTCGGCGATGTCCTTGGCGACGGCCTCCAGGGTGTTCGGATCGATTCCGAAGCCCTGTTCCCCCATCAGCACCTCTCCCGACACCTTCAGGAGGATACGCTTGTAACGCAGGGCGGGGGCGGTCGTGGACATCGGCGCGTATCTCCGAATCTGGCGCTGGCAAGATAGCGCAAGGGCGCGGCGCGCGTCGAACGCGCCCGCGCCCCGCAACCATGGGGTCGACTGGGCTCTACGCCTGTCCGCTGAGCTGCGCCACCTCAGCGGCGAAGTCGTCGACCTTCTTTTCTACGCCGTCGCCCAGCCCGAAGCGGACGAAGCCGGTCATGGTCACCGGCGCTCCGGTTTCCTTGGCCAGTTCGGCGATCAGCTGTTCGACCGTCTGATCGGGGTTCATCACGAAGGCCTGCTTCAGGAGCACGACCTCCTCGAAGAACTTGCGGATCCGTCCCTCGACCATCTTCTCCACAACCCCCGGCGGCTTGCCTGAGGCCAGGGCCTGCTCGGTGAAGATCGCCTTTTCCCGCTCCACGGCCTCGGGGTCGAGGTCGTCGGTGGAAAGCGAGAGGGGATTGGTGGCGGCCACATGCATGGCGATCTTGCGGCCGACTTCCTGAAGCTTGGCCTGGTCGCCAGCGCCCTCAAGGGCCACCAGCACGCCGATTCGGCCCAGGTCGGGCGCCGCGGCGGCGTGAATGTAGGTCGAGATCGCACCTTGGGCGACACTCAGGCGAGCGGCCCGGCGCAGCATCATGTTCTCGCCGATGGTGGCGATGAGATTGGTGACCACGTCGGACACCAGTTCGCCCTTGGCCGTCTTGGCCGCGGCGATGGCCTCGACACCTTCCACGTCCAGGGCGACCTGGGCGATGTCCTTGGCGGCGGACTGGAACAGCTCGTTGCGGGCGACGAAGTCGGTCTCGGCGTTGAGCTCGACCACAACCCCGGTCATGCCGGCGCCGTCCTTGCGGGCGGCGGCGGCCACCAGGCCCTCGGCCGCGGCGCGGTCCGACTTCTTGGCGGCCTTGGACAGGCCCTTGGTGCGCAGCCAGTCGATCGCGGCGTCAATGTCGCCGCCGTTCTCCTGCAACGCCTTCTTGCAGTCCATCATGCCTGCGCCAGACTTCTCGCGCAGCTCTTTGACCAGCGCAGCGGTGATTTCCGCCATGGCTCGGCTCCCTTGGTCTAGAATCAACGGCTGGGCCTCTGGATAGAGCCCCAGCCGTCACAGTTTGATGTCGAAGCCCGCCCTCTGGGGCGAGCCAGGCCTCAGGCCTGGGTGGTTTCGCCTTCGGCGGCAGGCTCGGCGGCCGGCGCGGGTTCAGCCGCGGCGGTCATCGCCAGGGCCGGCTCCATCGGCGCCTCCGAGGCGCCCAGGTCCACGCCCGCGGCGACCTGCCCAGCGGTGAGGCCGTCCAGGATCGCGTCGGCCATCAGGTCGCAATAGAGCTGCAGGGCGCGGGCGGCGTCATCATTACCCGGGATCGGATAGGTGATGCCGGCCGGGTCGCAGTTGGTGTCCAGGATCGAGATCACCGGAATATTCAGCTTCCGGGCTTCCTGAATGGCGATGGCTTCCTTGTTGGTGTCGATCACGAACATCAGGTCGGGGATGCCGCCCATGTCCTTGATGCCGCCCAGGGACAGCTCGAGCTTGTCGCGTTCGCGGGTCAGCTGCAGCAGTTCCTTCTTGCTGCGCTTGGCGCCTTCGCCTTCCAGAAGGCCTTCCAACTCGCGCAGGCGGGCGATGGAGCCCGAGACGGTGCGCCAGTTGGTGAGCGTGCCGCCCAGCCAGCGGTGATTGACGTAGTACTGGGCGCAGCGCTTGGCCGCCACGGACACCGGGTCAGACGCCTGACGCTTGGTGCCCACGAACAGGATACGCCCGCCGCCGGCGGCCACGTCGCGGGCCTTCACCAGAGCCTGATGCAGCAGGGGGATGGTCTGCGACAGGTCGATGATGTGGATGTTCGACCGCGAGCCGAAGATGTAGCGTTCCATCTTCGGATTCCAGCGGTGGGTCTGGTGGCCGAAGTGGGCGCCAGCTTCCAAGAGCTGACGCATGGAGAAGTCGGGAAGCGCCATGAATGGCTCCTTTTTCCGGTATGCCTCCGCAAGCCAAAACCCCCTTTTGGGGAGCCCGGAACGGTAATCCACGGGATGTCTCCCCGAGGATCGCCGCACGCCTGCGTGTGTGATGGGCGCGGAATAGGACCAGATGGCGGAAAAAGCAAGCCTTTGCGGTCCCCATGCCCCGATCCCTCAGGGACTCCGGCTAGATGTCCTCAACATAGAGAACGCCGGGGGCGGTCTTGAGCGCGCCGCGCACCGCGCCGTCCAGGGTGAACCGACCTGGCAGCTTGACCTCCACCTCGCGGCCCCCCTCCAGGGGCGCCGTCAGAATGACCTCGCCCCCGCGGGGGTTGGCCGCGCTTTCCAGGCGCCGCTTGAGGGCGTCGATCTCGGCGCTGCGGGGCGAGAGATGGACGCGAAGGCCAGCCACGGCGTTCTCAATGGCCTTTTCCACAGGCTCGGCCTCATCACCGAAGAACCGAACCTCACCGTCCCGGGCCTTGGCGCGCACCTTGATCGAGACCGCCCGCCCCGGCTCAAGCACATCGCGGCAGCGGCGCAGGGACTCCGGCGGAAACAGCACCTCATACTCGCCGGTGGGATCTGACAGGGTGACGAAGGCGAACTTCTCGCCGCTGGACTGGGAGGCCCGCTCCTGCTTGCGGCGCACCACGCCAGCCATACGGAACACCTCCGCCCCGGCCTCGGCCCGCACAATGACCTCAGTCAGCAACTCCGTGCGCCGACGGCGCAGCGCGGGCACCATGTCTTCCAGCGGGTGGCCCGACAGATAGAAGCCCACGGCCGCCAGTTCCTCGTCCAGCCGCTCCACCGGCGTCCACATCTCGGCCCGGGGCAGACGCGGGCGCCCGGCGCCGGCCTGATCTCCGCCGAACAGGCTCGCCTGCGCCGAGGCGCGATCGGCCGCGACGCTCTGGGCATAGGAGATCAGGGCGTCGGCGGCGGCCACCAGCTGCGCCCGGTTGGGATGGATGGATTCGAAAGCCCCGGCCCGCGCCAAGGTCTCGAAGGTCCGCTTATTCACGTGACGGGGATCAACCCGCTCGACGAAGTCGAAGATGTCGCGGAAGGGGCCCCCTTCCCGCCGCAGCTCAGCCACATGCTCCATGGCCGCCAGCCCGACATTGCGGACCGCGCCAAGGGCATAGAGGACCTCGCCATTCTCCACCTCGAAATTGCCCCCTGAGCGGTTAATATCGGGGGCGCAGATCTTGACCCCAAACCGCTTGGCGTCCTGGTAGAAGACCGCCAGCTTGTCGGTATTGGCGATGTCGAGGCTCATGGAGGCGGCGAAGAACTCCACCGGCGCATTGGCCTTGAGCCAGGCCGTCTGGTAGGAGACGACCGCATAGGCTGCGGCGTGACTCTTGTTGAAGCCATAGCCGGCGAACTTGTCCACCAGCTCGAAAATCGAAGCCGCCTGGCTCTCAGGCACCCCGCGTTCTGAGGCGCCGGCGACGAACATGGCCTTTTGCTGGGCCATTTCGTCCTTTTTCTTCTTACCCATCGCCCGGCGCAGGAGATCGGCGCCGCCTAGGGAGTAACCCGCCAGGATCTGGGCGATCTGCATCACCTGTTCCTGATAGACAATGATCCCGTAGGTCTCCTTGAGCACCGGCTCCAGGGAGGGATGCAGGTAGTCGATGGTCCGGCGGCCAAACTTGCAATCCACAAAGGCCGGGATGTTGTCCATCGGGCCCGGGCGATAGAGGGCGCCCACGGCGGTGACATCCTCGATGGAGTTGGGCCGCAGCTGCCGCAAGGTGTCGCGCATGCCCTGGCCTTCCATCTGGAAGACCCCCACCGTGTGCCCGGCCGACATCAGCTCATAGGTCTTGGCGTCATCCACCGGCAGGACGCCCATATCGACCCGGGCGCCGCGCTGATCGAGGAATTTGAGCGCCTTGTCGATCACCGTCAGGGTCTTCAGGCCCAGGAAGTCGAACTTCACCAGGCCTGCGCTCTCTACCCACTTCATGTTGAACTGGGTGGCCGGCAGGTCCGAGCGGGGGTCCTGATAAAGGGGCGTCAGCTCGGTCAGGGCGCGGTCGGCGATCACCACCCCGGCGGCGTGGGTGGAGGCGTTGCGGTAGAGGCCTTCCAGCTTCAGGGCCACATCCAGCAGCCGCGAAACCGCCTCATCCTCGTCCCTGGCGGCCCGCAGACGGGGCTCGATCTCGATGGCCTTGGCGAGCGTCACCGGATTGGCGGGATTGGCCGGCACCATCTTGGCCAGTCGGTCCACCTGGCCCAGCGGCAGCTGTAGCACCCGTCCGACATCGCGGAGCACGGCGCGGGCCTGCAGGGTGCCGAAGGTGATGATCTGGGCCACCCGGTCGCGGCCATAGCGCTGCTGCACATAGGAGATCACCTCCTCCCGCCGGTCCTGGCAGAAGTCGATGTCGAAGTCGGGCATGGAGACCCGTTCCGGATTCAGGAAGCGCTCGAACAGCAGGCCATAGCGCAGGGGATCGAGGTCGGTGATGGTCAGGGAATAGGCCACAAGGGAGCCCGCCCCTGAGCCCCGCCCGGGCCCCACAGGAATGTCATGGGCCTTGGCCCACTTGATGAAGTCCGCAACGATCAGGAAGTAGCCGGGGAAGCCCATCTCGGTGATGACCCCGATCTCTCGCTCCAGGCGTTCGAAATACTCCGTCTCTGGGGCATGACTGGCCTGGCCGGCGGCGATGCGGCCCTTGAGCCCCTCCCGCGCCTGATGGGCCAGTTCCTCGGCTTCGGTCCGATCCCCCTCGGTGGGAAACCGCGGCAGGATCGGATCACGCTTGCGGACCATGAAGGCGCAGCGCCGGGCGATCTCCAGGGTGTTGTCGCAGGCTTCCGGCAGATCGGCGAACAGGGCCCGCATGTCCGCGGCCGGTTTGAACCAGTGTTCCTGGCTGACCCGCCTGCGCTCATCCTGGCCGACAAAGGCCCCGTCGGCGATACACAGCAGGGCGTCATGGGCCGCGTGCATATCCTGTTGGGTGAAGTGGGCGTCATTGGTCGCCACCAGGGGGACGTCCATCTCGTAGGCGAAATCGACCAGTTCGGGCTCCGCCAAGGCTTGCGGAGCGAGGCCGTGGCGCTGGAGCTCCACATAGAACCGATCGCCGAACACCCGATGCATCTCAGCCAGGACCGCACGGCCCTCGGCCACCTTGCCAGCGGCCAGGAGCGGATCGGCCGGCCCATCCCAGCCGCCTGACAGCAGGATCAGTCCCTCGGCGTGATCGACCACCTTGGCCCAGGCGACCGCAGGCTCCTCAACGCCCCCGACACTGTCGATATAGGCCATGGACGACAGCCGGGAGAGGTTAAGATAGCCCGCCTCGCTTTGCGCCAGGAGCACGATGGTGGGAGTCTTGGCCCACTTGTCGGGCTGTCGCTCGCCGAGACCGGTCACCGCCAGGGCGCAACCGACGATGGGCTGGACGCCCTGCCCCTGGGTGGCCACCGAGAATTCCAGGGCGCCATAGAGATTGGTCCGGTCGGTGAGCGCCACCGCCGGCATGCCGTCAGCGGCGGCCAGGGCGCCGATGACATCGGCCTTGATCGCCCCCTCCAGAAGGGAATAGGCCGAACGCACCCGCAGGTGAACGAAGCCCTCGTCCTGCTGCTGGTTCATCTCCGCCTCCCCGGCCTGCGACAGCTTCACCCCACCAGATAGGCGAACTGGCAGACAACCCATACGAAGCCCGCCACCGAGGCAAAAGCCAGCGATTCCCGCGCCAGATGAATGACCATAACGTCCCCCTTGTGGATGTTCCGGTTATGTTCTTATTCTGGTTTTGTTCTCACCGTCAACCCTGCCCTCCACGGGCGAACGGAGACCTCCATGGACCAGCGGCTCAGCCTGATCACGCTCGGGGTGGACGACCTGCCCCGCGCCCGGAATTTCTACGAGAATGGACTGGGCTGGCGGCCCGTCAGCGCGACAGAAGACGTATGCTTCTACCAGCTGCCCGGCCTCGCCCTGGGACTGTTCGGCCGCGCCGCCCTTGCTGAAGACGCCAGGCGCCCGATCGACGGGAGCTTCAGCGGCGTGACCATCGCCATCAACGAGCCCAGCCGCGAGGCGGTCGACGCCACCTTCGCCGAGGCCCTCGCCGCCGGGGCGCAGGCCTTAAAGGCGCCCGAACCGGTATTTTGGGGTGGTTATTCCGGCTATTTCGCCGATCTGGACGGCCATGTGTGGGAGGTGGCGCACAATCCAGGCAGCGTGATCGGCGCCGACGGCTCGACCACCTTCGGCGCTTAAGTCCTCCGCCCCTAGAACAGCGAGTGGGGCTCCAGATGCCCGTCCTTCAGGGCCAGCACACGGTCCATATGCCGGGCCAGTTCGAGATTGTGGGTGGCGATGACCGCCGCCACGCCCGTCTCCCGGGCCAGGCGATAGAGGCTGTCGAACACCTCGCTGGAGGTGGTCGGATCGAGGTTTCCGGTGGGCTCGTCGGCCAGGAGCAGCCGCGGCGCATTGGCCAGGGCGCGGGCGAGCGCCACCCGCTGCTGCTCGCCCCCGGACATCTGGGCGGGCTGATGGTCCACCCGCTCCGCCAGGCCAAGCTGTCCCAGAAGCATGGCCGCCCGTTCCCGGGCCGCCTCATGGTCCTGACCGGCGATCATCATCGGCAGGGCCACATTGTCCAGGGCGCTGAACTCGGCCAGCAGGTGGTGGAACTGATAGACGAAGCCGATGGAGCCCAGGCGCACTCGGGTGCGCGCCCGCTCGTTCAGGGTCGAGCAGTCGCGCCCCTCAATGAAGATCTGACCAGCATTGGGGCGCTCCAGCAGACCTGCGGCGTGCAGGAGCGATGACTTGCCCGATCCGGATGGTCCGATCAGGCCGACGATCTCACCGGGCGAAACATCCAGATCGACGCCGCGCAGGACGGTCAGGCTGCGATCACCGGTGACATAGGTGCGCTCCAGACCGCGCACCGCCAGGACGGGGGCCTCACTCATATCGAAGAGCCTCCACCGGATCGAGACGCGAGGCCCGCAGGGCTGGCGGCAGGGTCGCCAGGAATGAGACGGCCAGGGCCCAACCGACCACGATCATCACCTCCAGGGGGTCCACCTTGGCCGGGATGTGGGCCAGGTAATAGATGTCGGAGCTGAACACCTCAGCCCCCGTCGCCCATTCCACCGCGTTCTGGATCGGCCCGATGAAAACGCAGAACAGCACGCCAAGGACGAGGCCCACCAGGGTGCCCAGGGCGCCCACAGAGGCCCCGGCCATGAAGAATATCCGCAGGATCGCCCCACGTCCGGCCCCCATGGTGCGCAGGATGGCGATGTCGCGGCCCTTGTTCTTCACCAGCATGACGAGGCCGGAAATGATGTTCATCGCCGCGATGGCGACGATCAGCATCAGGATCAGCCGCATGACGCTGCGCTCGATCTTCAGGGCGTTCCAGAAGCTGGCGTTGCGCTGGGTCCAGTCGGTGACGATGGCGCCTGGTCCGGCCAGCTCGGCGATGGCCGACTTCATGGCCGGGGCGCGATCGGGATCGGCCACGCGGACCTCCACCACATCGACCATGCCCTCGCGGGCGAAGAACAGCTGGGCCTGCTCCAGGGGCATGTAGATGAAGAGCTGGTCGTACTCGCTCATGCCGACGCTGAAGGTGCCGCCGACCGTGTAGGTCTTGCGCTGGGGCGTGTAGCCAAAGGCCGTCGCCCCGCCGCTGGGGGAAATGAGCGTCAGGGGATCGCCCGGCTGCACCCCGAGGGTTTCCGCCAGCCGGTCTCCCACCAGCACGAGATCGCCGCCATATTCCCCGGCGCCGAAGCCTTCCAGCGACCCGCGCACAATGTTTCCCGAGACGATCTCGGTGCGCCTCAGATCAGGCTCGCTGATCCCGCGCACCACAGCGCCGCTGATCTGTCCCTGACCAAGGGCCATGGCTTGGGCCTCCACCAGGGGGGAGGCCTGGGTCACCCCGGGCAGACCCGCGATCTGACCGGCCAGGGTCTGGACCTCGGGCTCGTAGAGGGATCCGCCGGACACATAGACGTGGCCGTTGAAGCCGAGGGTCCGATCCAGCAGTTCGGTGCGGAAGCCGTTCATCACCGACATGACGATGATCAGCACGGCCACCGCCAGCATGATGCCGACGAAGGAGATGATCGAGATCAGCGCCACCCCGCCCTGGCTGCGCTTGGCCCGCAGATAGCGACCGGCGAGCATGCGCTCCCAGCGTCCGAAGGGCGCGGCCACTGTGCTCACGCGATGATCGCCTTCAATGCGTCTTCCAAAGGCAAGGACTGGCGCTCCCCCGTGGCCCGCCGCTTCAGCTCAACCTTGCCCTCGGCCACACCCTTGGGCCCGACGATGATCTGCCAGGGCGCCCCGATCAGATCCATGGCGGCGAACTTTGCGCCGGGTCGTTCGTCGGTGTCGTCCAGCAGGGGGTCCTTGCCGGCGTCGCGCAGGGCGCCATAGGCCTGCTCGCAGGCCAGATCCACCGCCGAGTCCCCGGGGCGGAGATTGATCACCGCCACGCCGAAGGGCGCCACGGAATCGGGCCAGATGATGCCGGCGGCGTCATGGCTGGCCTCGATGATCCCGCCCACCAGACGCGAGACGCCGACGCCGTAGGAGCCGCCGTGGATCGGGCGTTCCTGACCGTCCGGCCCGGTGACGACTGCGCGCATGGGCTTGGAGTACTTCTCACCAAAATAGAAGATATGGCCGACCTCGATGCCCCGGGCCGAGAGGCGGTCGGACTCGTTCACTTCAGACTCAAAGCGAGCCTGGTCGTGCATGTCCTCGGTCGCCGCATAAAGCGCCGTGCGCTGGTCGACGATGGGCTGCAGATCGCCGTCCCAGTCGACATCGCCAGGGGCCGGCATTTCCACCAGGTCGCGGTGACAGAAGACCTGGCTTTCACCGGTTTCGGCCAGGATGATGAACTCGTGGCTGAGATCGCCGCCGATGGGGCCAGGGTCGGCGCGCATGGGCACAGCCTTCAGTCCCAGCCGGGCGAAGGTGTTCAGATAGGCCACAAACATGCGGTTGTACGACCGACGGGCGGCGGCCTCGTCGATATCGAAGGAATAGGCGTCCTTCATCAGGAACTCGCGGCCACGCATGACGCCGAACCGGGGGCGGCGCTCGTCACGGAACTTCCACTGGATGTTGTAGAAGTTCTTGGGCAGCTCCTTGTAGCTCTTCACGTGCGCGCGGAAGATGTCTGTGATGACCTCCTCGGCGGTAGGTCCGTAGAGGAGATCGCGCTCGTGGCGGTCCTTGATGCGCAGCATCTCGTCGCCATAATCGTCATAGCGCCCGCTCTCGCGCCACAGGTCGGCCAGCTGCAGGGTGGGCATCAGCACCTCGATGGCGCCGGCCCGGTCCATTTCCTCGCGGACGATCTGCTCGATCTTCTTCAGCACCCGCAGTCCGAGCGGCAGCCAGGCATAGATGCCGGCGGCCTCCTGACGAATCATTCCGGCCCGCAGCATCAGCTGATGCGAGGCGATCTGGGCGTCGGAGGGCGCCTCACGCAGGGTGGGAATGAAATAGCGCGACAGACGCATTCGGCGGGCCTTCGGATACGAAACTCGGACGGGAGGCCCTGATTAGCCCTGTGCGTCCGACCTTGGCAATCGAAGCGGCGAAAAGAAGGCCGCCTGCCATAGGCGGGCGGCCTTCAAGTTGGTCATCGGGGAAAACGCGCGCAAGCCGGCCGGACCGGTTTGGCTGATCTCAATGTAACCCCCGTAACATGGGTGATGAATCGCCAAGACCTGATCGGCGCGATGCCGATCAGCTTCGCTCAAAATCCAGGCGTTGAGCCCGATTGCGTCTTCAGAACGCGCAAGGCCTGGGCGCCGCCAGGGCCTAGAAGTTCGCCGCGCCGCTCGGCATGGGCACGAGGCCCAGCTTGATCACCAGGAAGACCACGGCGAAAACGATGGCCGAAACCCAGGTCGTGGTGATGAACTTGCGCTTGAGCTTGGGGTCCACCGGGGCGCCCGGATCCCCACCGTCACCCTTGTCAATCCCGGCCTCTGCATGGCTGATCGTGCCCAGGGGAAGGATGGTGAACAACACCACCCACCAGATGATCAGGTAGATGGCGATCGCCGTCGTGACACCCATCAGTGGCTCTCCTTAGGAGTTTCCATCAGCTCAACCAGAACGCCGCCCATATTCTTCGGATGGACGAAGATAACCGGCGTTCCATGCGCGCCGATCCTCGGCTCGCCGGTCCCGAGGACCGTGGCGCCCTTGGCCCGCATCTCGTCGCGGGCCACCAGAATATCCTCAACCTCAAAACAGATGTGATGCTGCCCGCCCGCCGGGTTTTTGGCCAGGAAGCCGACCAGTGGCGAATTCTCGCCCAGGGGCTCGATCAGCTCGATCTGCGAATTGGGCAGGTTGACGAAGCAGACCCAGACCCCCTGCTCCTCCATCGCCCACTTCTCGGTGATGGAGGTGGCGCCCAGCACGTCGCGATACATGCGCACGGCGTCGTCGATGGAGGGGGTGGCCACGCCCACATGGTTCAGTTTTCCGATCATGGCCCCGGTATACGCCCCCTGCCCCTACGGCGCGAAGACCCTAAAGTCGCAGGACCGTGGTCTCGACGACCGGCCGGCGGCCCCAGACCCGCTGGCAGGCTTTCTTGACCGCCCGGGACATGGCCGTCTCGACCGCCTCATCCAGGTCGCGGTCGGCGCCCGACAGACGCGAAAGGGCGCGTTCGGCCTCGTCGGCCAGATCCTCAAGAGCCTCCTCCAAGGGGTAGTCCTCGTCGGTGGGCATGCCGATGGCGCGAACCTGCGGTCCTGAGGTGATCTTGCCTCGACCATCAAGGGCCACGGCGATGGTGACCACCCCATTATGGGCGGCGTGACGGCGCTCGCGCAGGGCTTCGCCATTCTCACTGACCACCACCTTGGCGTCGACATAGAGCCGACCCGCGGGAGTCTCATCGATGATCTCCGCCCGCCCGGGCGCCAGACGCACCATGTCGCCATTGCGCGGCGCGACCGTCTGCGGAACCTGCAGGTCCCGGGCGAAGGCTGCATGCTCCAGCAGATGACGGCGCTCCCCATGGGTGGGGATGGCGATCTGGGGCCGGGCCCAGGCGTACATCCGCGCCAGCTCGTCCCGGCAGGGGTGGCCAGAGACGTGGATGCCGGGATGATCATTGTCGGTGTAGAGCCGCACGCCCCGGTCGGCCATGCGGTTCTGCAGGTTGCGGATGGCGATCTCATTGCCCGGAATGACCCGCGAGGAGAAGACGCAGGAATCCCCCTTGCCCAGGTTCACATGGGGATGGGTTCCGTCTGAAATCCGCGACAGGGCGGCGCGCGCCTCACCCTGGCTGCCCGTGCAGAGATAGAGGATGGAGTCGGCGGGGAAATAGCCCGCCTCGCTCTCATTGACGAAATCCTTGAGGCCGGTGAACAGCCCGACAGAACGCGCCGCGGCGGCCATGCGGTGCATGGACCGGCCCACCAGACAGACCCGTCGGCCATTGGCCTCTGCCGCCCGGATCACAGAATCCATCCGCGCCACGTTGGACGCGAAGCAGGCCACCGCCACCTTGCCCTTCAGCTCGCCGATCAGCCGGGCGAGCGCGTCGCGCACATCGGCCTCCGAACCGGACTCGCCCTCCACGAAAACATTTGTGGAGTCGCAGACCATGGCCAGGACGCCCTCGTCGCCGAGCTGGCGGATGAAGGCCTCGTCCGTGGCGGAGCCGAGCACCGGGTCAGGATCGATCTTCCAGTCGCCGGTGTGCAGGACCGTGCCCAGAGGCGTGCGGATCGACAGGCCGTTGGGCTCGGGGATCGAGTGGGTCAGGGTGATCAGGTCGATCTCGAAGGGCCCCAGCGTCACCCGACCGCCCAGCGGCACGACATTGATCTCCACCTGGCCCTCAAGGCCCCCTTCCCGCAGTTTTTCGCGCAGCAGGAAGGCGGTGAAGGGAGTCGCATAGAGCGGTGCGCGCAGGCGCGGCCACAGCCAGGCCACGGCGCCGATATGGTCCTCATGGGCGTGGGTCAGGACGATGCCGAGGATGTCGTCGGCATGTTCTTCGATGAAGGTCGGATCGGGCAGGATCAGGTCGACGCCCGGCGTCGTCAGGTCGCCGAACGTCACCCCCAGATCGACAATGATCCACTTGCGCGCATGGGGCGGGCCGAACCCATAGAGGTTGAAGTTCATCCCGATCTCGTTGGAGCCCCCCAGGGGGAGAAAAACGAGTTCGTCTTGCGTCTTGTTGGCGGCCATCAGGCGCCTCCGGAATTACGGCGATGGATCTCAAGGAGACCCCTTATGGTCAGGTCCGGATCGAAGTGGTCGATCGCCAGACTGGCCCCATGGAACAGCGACGCGACGCCGCCGGTTGCAATCACGGTCAGGGGCTCTGGCCACTCTGACTTGATCCGGTCGATCAGGCCCTCGATCAGGGCGACATATCCCCAGAAGACGCCGGACTGCATGGCGCCCACCGTATCCTTGCCGATCACCCGCTGAGGCTTCTGAATGGCCACCCGCGGCAGCTTGGCGGCGGCCGCATGCAGGGCTTCCATCGACAGGTTGATGCCCGGCGCGATCACCCCGCCCTCGAACCCGCCATCGCCGGCGATGACATCGAAAGTGGTGGCGGTGCCGGAGTCGATGACGATCAGGGGGCCAGGATAGACCATATGCGCGCCGATGGCGTTGACCAGGCGGTCAGCCCCGGCCTCGGACGGCTTGTCGATGCGCACCGCGATGCCGAGTTCGGCGTTCTCGCCGATCACCAGCGGTTCCACATGCAGGTAGCGCCGGGCGAGATTGCGCAGGTTGAAGATCGACTGTGGCACGACGCTGGAGATGATGCAGGCGTCCAGCACCCCGAACTGCAGCCCGGCCATGTGCAGCAGCTGCGAGAGCCAGACGGCGTATTCGTCCGCCGTGCGGGTGGAGTCCGTGGCCGCCCGCCACTGAGCGATCCAGGTCTGGCCGTCATGGACGGCGAAGAGCGTATTGGTGTTGCCCTGTTCGATCGCCAGCAGCATCAGGCGTCTCCAAAAAATACGTCGCCGGCGGTGATCTTGCGGATCTGACCGTCGTCCAATCGCAGGCGCAGGGCGCCATCGGGGTCCATGCCTTCGGCCACGCCCTCCACCGTCTCATTCGGGAGCCTGGCGATACAAGTCTGACCCAGCCCGTGGGCCCGGCGGGTCCAACCGTCAGCGATGGCGGAAAAGCCCTGGGCGGCCCAGGCGCCGCGCCAGGTCTCGAAGGCCGCGGCCAGCACGTCCAGAGCCGCCTGGGGTGTCGGGGGCGCGCCGCTCATGTGTTCGGCGAAGGTGGCGGAGGGACGTTCAGCCGCCTCAGGGCCGCTGACCAGATTGATCCCAATCCCGACCGCCAGCCAGAGGCGGCCATCGGGACGGGCGCCCGATTCCACCAGGATCCCGGCGGCCTTGCGTCCGTCGATCATCAGGTCGTTGGGCCACTTCACACTGACCAGGTCTGAGGCCAGGCAGGACTCCGCCAGATCGGCGGCGGCCAGGGCGGCGACAAACGACAGCTGTGCGGCCTCGCCGGCCGGCCGGTCGGTGGTCATCAACAGGGTGGCGGCCAGGTTGCCCGCGCCGGTCTCCCAAGGCCTTCCCCGCCGGCCGCGCCCAGCGGTCTGGCGGAAGGCGGCGATCCAGAGCGGCCCAGCGTCCCCCGCCTCGGCCCGACGGCGCGCCTCGGCGTTGGTGGAGTCGAGCTCGTCGAAGAACGCGATCGGCGGGTGAACGGTAGCCAAATCAGGCCAGGCCGAAGGCGGCGGCGGCGGCCGCTGCGAGCGGATCGATGAAGACCAGGGCGACGAGAACCACGGGGAAGGTGAACAGGGCGAGCGCCAGGGCGATGGCGCGGGCCTCCACGGGCGGCGTCTCGGTGGCGCCGGCCGAGGCGTCGAACCACATCACCTTGATCAGGCGCAGATAGTAGAAGGCCGCCACCACGCTGCCCACCAGGGCGATAACGGCGGCGACGCCGAGACCCGCGCCGATGGCCGCCTTGAAGACATAAAACTTGGCCCAGAAGCCCGAGAAAGGCGGCAGGCCGAGCGCTGAAAGCGCGAAGGCGCTCATGGCCAGGGCGATGCCGGGGCGCTCCTTAAAGAGGCCCGCCATGTCGGAGATCGTCTCCATGGGCCGGCCATCCCGCGACAGAGCGGCCAGGCAGGCGAAGAAGCCGGTCACGTCGACCATGTAGAGGACCATGAAGACCAGCATGGCCTGCACGCCAGCGGCGTCGCCCGAGGCAAGGCCCAGGACCGCGTAGCCGATATTGGCGATGGAGGAATAGGCCCACAGGCGTTTCAGATTGCTCTGTGCGAGACCGGCGAAGGCGCCGACAGCGACGGAGGCCAGCGCGATGATCACCAGGATCTGGCTCCACTGAGCGGCGGCGCCACCAAAGCCTTCGGCCAGGACGCGGGCGAACAGCACCATGGCGGCCATCTTGGGCGCCGCGCCAAAGAAGGCCACGACCGGGGTCGGCGCGCCCTCGTAGACGTCCGGCGTCCACATGTGGAACGGGGCCGCCGAAATCTTGAAGGCCAGGCCGCAAATCAGGAACACCAGGCCAAACAGCACCCCCACATTGGCGCCGCCCTCCACCGACTGGGCAATGACGTCGAAATGGGTCGAGCCGGCGAAGCCGTAGATCAGCGATGCGCCATAGAGCAGCAGGCCGGACGACAGGGCGCCCAGGACGAAATACTTCAGGCCGGCCTCAGACGCCTTGGCGTTATCCCGGTGGATGGCGGCCAGGACATAGAGGGCCAGGGAGTGAAGCTCGACGCCGATATAGAGCGAAATCAGGTCCCCGGCCGAAGCCATCATGCCCATGCCGAGCGCGGCCAGCACGATCAGGATCGGGAACTCGAAATTGTTCACCCCGCGGCGTTGGAACCAGGGCTGGCCCAGGGGAATGGCGATGGCGCTGGCGGCGTAGATGGCCACCTTGGCGAAGGCCGAGGCCTGATCGGCGATCAGGCCGCCAGAGAAGCCGCGGCCCATGGGGCCGAACACCGCCGCAACGCCCGCGGCGACCAGCAGGGCGACGGCCGCCAGGCTGAACACCGTGTTGGCTCGGCTTTGAAAGGCGCCCCAGACCAGCAGCGCCAGAGCGCCGCCGGCCAGGATCACCTCGGGAAGGGCGAGGCTCAGATCGGTGGAGAAGTTCATCTCAAAAGCCCCCTCACCCGCCGGTCGCGGCGCGGTAGACCGCGACCAGATTGTCGACCGAGGCCTGGGTGATATCGAAAACGGCGGCCGGATAGATGCCGAGATAGAGGGTGCCGATGATCAGGGGGGCGAAGATCGCCACCTCCCGCCAGTTCAGGTCCTTGATCTCGGCCAGGGCCGGATTGGTGATCTCGCCGAACACGACCCGGCGGTACAGGGTCAGCGCATAGACGGCTGAGAGAATGACGCCGGAGGCCGCCACAATCGCCGCCCAGGTCGAGGCCTGGTAGGCGCCGGTCATGGTGAGGATTTCGCCCACGAAGCCCGAGGTGCCCGGCAGGCCCACATTGCCCATGGTGAACAGCAGGAAGATGGCCGCGTACCAGGGCATGCGGTTCACCAGGCCGCCATAGAAGGCGATCTCGCGGGTGTGCATCCGGTCATAGACCACGCCGACACAGAGGAAGAGGGCGCCGGAGATCAGGCCATGGCTGACCATCTGGAAGATGGCGCCCTGCTCACCCTGGGCGTTGCCTGAGAAGATGCCGAGCGTCACGAAGCCCATATGGGCCACCGAGGAATAGGCGATCAGTTTCTTGATGTCGGTCTGCCGGAAGGCGACCAGCGAGGTGTAGACGATGGCGATCACCGACAGGGCGAAGACCAGCGGCGTGAAATAGGCCGAGGCGTCGGGGAACATGGGCAGCGAGAACCGCATGAACCCATAGCCGCCCATCTTCAGCAGCACGCCCGCCAGGATCACCGAACCGGCCGTCGGCGCCTCCACGTGGGCGTCAGGCAGCCAGGTGTGCACCGGCCACATGGGCATCTTCACCGCGAACGAGGCGAAGAAGGCCAGCCACAGCCAGATCTGGATCTCCTGACCGAAGTCATAGGTCATCAGTTCGGGGATCGAAGAGGTGCCGGTGATGCCGATCATGCCGAGCACCGCGGCCAGCATCAGCACCGAGCCCAGCAGGGTGTAGAGGAAGAACTTGAAGGCCGCATAGACCCGGTTCTTGCCGCCCCAGACCCCGATGATCAGGAACATCGGCGCCAGGCCGAACTCGAAGAACAGATAGAAGAGGATCAGGTCGAGCGCGCAGAACACGCCGATGACCAGGGTCTCCAGCGCCAGGAAGGCGATGAGGTATTCCTCGATGCGATGCTCGATCGAGCGCCAGGAGGCGGCGATGCAGAGCGGCATCAGGAAGGCCGTCAGCACCACGAACAGCACCGAAATGCCGTCCACGCCCATCCGGTAGTGAAGGCCGCCGAACCAGGCGAAGTCCTCGACGAACTGGAAGTCGGCGGTCGTGCGGTCGAACAGACCCAGCATGACCAGGGAGATGGCCAGCGTCACCAGGGTGGTGATGAGCGCGATCCACTTGGCCAGTTCCGCCGAGCGCGGGCTGCCGGCAGGGGCGATGAACCGCAGCGCCAGGATGGCCGCGATGCCCGCGACAGGCGCGTAGGTGATAAGCGAGAGAATGCCAGTCATGACCTATCCCCGCCTCAAGCTCGCCAGAACCAGAGGGCGAAGGCCAGCAGCCCCGCTACCCCGAGCAGCATTACAAACGCATAGTGGTAGACGTAGCCCGTCTGCAGCTTGCCGGTCCGCCGGCCGATCATGGCCGAGGCGGCCGCCACCCCATTGGGGCCCAGTCCGTCGATGATCTTCTGGTCGCCGACCTTCCAGAACAGGTCGCCCAGCCCGCGGGCGGCGCGGACGAAGGTGGCGTTGTAGAGCTCGTCGAAGAACCACTTGTTGTAGAGGAAGCTCCAGACCGGACCCTCCTTGGCCGCCATCCGGGCGCCGAGGCCTTCGCGCAGCACATAGATGTAGAAGGCGATGGCCAGACCGAGCATGGAGGCCACCAGGGGCGCATAGAGCACCCAGTGCGGCACATGGTGGGCGTGCTCGAGCACATGGTTGGTGGGCGCGGTGAAGATGGCGCCGCGCCAGAACTCGGCCTGATGGTCGCCCACGAAATGCTCGACGAAGGCGAAGCCCGCCGCCACCGCGCCGACCGCCAGCAGCAGTAGGGGAACCACCATCACCAGCGGGCTCTCATGGGGCGTGTGCGCATGGTGATGCCCATGGTCGTGAGCGTCCGGCAGGGGCTCGTCATGGGTCTCATGCTGGGCCGGGGCGTGGGCATGGTCGTCGTGGGGCTCATGACCCCACTTGGCGTGGCCATGGAAGGTCATGAAGGCCAGGCGCCAGGAATAATAGGCCGTCAGGCCCGCCGCCAGGATGCCGATGACGAAGGCGAAGAAGGCGATGCCGTTCTCTTCGCCCGCCGCATAGGCCGCCTCGATGATGGTGTCCTTGGAGTAGAAGCCGGCGAAACCCAGGTGCAGATCGGGGATGCCGAAGCCGGTGATGGCGAGCGTGCCGATGACCATCACAGCATAGGTGACGGGCAGCAGCTTCCACAGGGCGCCCATCTTCCGCATGTCCTGCTCGTGGTGCATGCCGTGGATCACCGAGCCGGCGCCCAGGAACAGCAGCGCCTTGAAAAAGGCGTGGGTGAACAGGTGAAACATGGCCGCCTGATAGGCGCCGACGCCGGCGGCGAAGAACATGTAGCCGAGCTGCGAACAGGTCGAATAGGCGATGACCCGCTTGATGTCGTTCTGGGCGAGGCCCACCGTGGCGGCGAACAGGGCCGTGATGGCGCCCACCAGGGTGACGATCTGCTTGGTCACCGGGGCGTATTCGAACATCGGCGACAGCAGGCAGACCATATAGACGCCGGCCGTCACCATGGTGGCGGCGTGGATCAGGGCCGAGACCGGGGTCGGGCCTTCCATGGCGTCGGGCAGCCAGGTGTGCAGGAAGAACTGGGCCGACTTGCCCATGGCGCCGACGAACAGCAGGGCGCAGGCGAGGTCCACGGCATGCCAGGTCTGGCCGGCGAACTGCCAGCCCACGGCGGCGAACTCCTCAACCCGCGGGAAGATCTCGGCGAACTCGATGGTGCCGAACATCCAGAAGACGGTGATGATGCCGAGCGCAAAGCCGAAGTCGCCGACACGGTTGACCACGAAGGCCTTGATGGAGGCGGCGTTGGCGGTGGGCTTTTTGAACCAGAAGCCGATCAGCAGATAACTGGCGAGCCCCACCCCTTCCCAGCCGAAGAACAGCTGCATGAAGTCGGCCGCCGTCACCAGGGCCAGCATGGCGAAGGTGAAGAGCGACAGATAGGCGAAGAAGCGCGGCCGATGCGGATCATGATGCATGTAGCCGATCG
>NZ_JAUSBZ010000108.1 GCF_030651755.1 Phenylobacterium sp.
GCCTTGGGATAGTCGAAGTCCTCGCCCATCGGATCGCCGTGGGCGCCATGCTGATGCAGGATGTCGAGCGACAGCTGGTTGGGCCACCAGTCGCGGTTGGTGCGACCGAGCAGAGACCGCAGGGCGCCCGGCTGCTTGATCGGGCAGCCCAGGGGATCGCCAGTTCCAGAAGCGTCGTCCATCGTCGTCCTCCCTCACTTGTGAGTGTTTGGATGACTGTAGGCAGAGGTTGTGAGCCCTGGATAATGGATAAAAATGATCGCCCATGACGGGAAACTCTATGACGCCATCGCTCGGCGTTATGTTCCTATTTTGTTCTTGCGTGGCCGCGGGAATGTGGTAGGTTTTGGCTATGGGTCGTTCTTGCGTCTGAGGCGCGGGGGACGCCGCGGCGGGCTTTGCCCGCACCTGCAGATTTCCAACAGATGACGTGTGCGTTGGGCGGCTGAGCCTGCCTGAGCACGCGCGACTGGACGGCGTTCGCCCCCTTGTCCCTCCCCGGGGCGGTGAGGCCTTGGAGGTCTGTGGGCGTTGCGGCGCTTTCCGTCCGCGCCGCAGGAGCCCCGCGCCGGCCGATCTGGTCCCAGGGCTCCTGGCCCTGCGGGCGCGCCTCTCGGGAGGCCATGGCCGGCGCGGGGCGGAACGGCCCTGATTGTTTCAGTGATGTATTGCGAAGGAGGCGGCGGCCATGGCGGGGCGACCCAAGGATCCCGGCCGGGCGGTCAAGGCGCTGGCCCCCCTGGCGGTGGAGACGCTGGAGGCCCTGATGCGCGGTGACAAGACCAGCGACACCGCCCGCATCGCCGCCATCCGTGAGGTGCTGGACCGCGCCCAGGGCAAGGCCAAGGCGCCCGAGGCCGAGGGTCGGCTGACGGTGACGATCCGCAGGCTTGGCTGGGACGAACCTGACGGCTCGGCGGGTTGAGCGTGGAGATCGAGCTGCCGGCCGGCTGGCGGCCCAGGCCCTATCAGACGGCGCTGTGGCGCTATCTGGAGGACGGGGGCTTGCGGGCTGATGTGGCCGCCCACCGCCGGTGGGGCAAGGATGATGTGGCGCTGAACTGGGCGGCCGTCAGCGCCATCCAGAAGCCCGGGGTCTATTGGCACCTGCTGCCGGAGGCGGCCCAGGCGCGCAAGGCGATCTGGGAGGCGGTGAACCCGCACACGGGACGCCGACGGATCGACGAGGCCTTTCCGCCGGAGATCCGCGCAAGCACCCGGGACGGCGATATGAGCATTCGCCTGGCCAATGGCGCAGTCTGGCAGGTGCTGGGCTCGGACAATTATGACAGCCTGGTGGGGGCGCCGCCGGTGGGGGTGGTGTTCTCCGAATGGGCGCTCGCCAAGCCCGAGGCCTGGACCTACATCCGGCCGATCCTGGCGGAGAATGGCGGCTGGGCGCTGTTTCTGTGGACGCCGCGGGGGCGCAACCACGCGGTGCGCGCCTTTGAGGCCCGGGCGCGCGACGCCGCCTGGTTCACCCTGCGCTCGCCGGCGACGGAGACCGGGGTGTTCACGCCGACGCAGCTGGCCCGGGAGCGGGCCGAGCTCGTGGCCGAGACCGGGTCGAAGGAGGAGGGGGAGGCCAGGTTCGCTTCGGAATACCTGGTCGACTTCGATGCCGCCGCGCCGGGCGCCTACTATGCCAGCCTGCTGGGCGAGGCGCAGAGCGCAGGGCGCATCGGTCGGGTTCCGCATGACCCGGCACTGGCGGTTCATACCGCCTGGGATCTGGGAATCGACGATTACACAGCCGTCTGGTTCTTCCAGCAGGTCGGCCCAGAGGTGCGGGCCATCGACTATTTCGAGACCAGCGGCGAGGGGCTGCAGGCCATCGTCCGCCAGGCGATCGCGGCGAAACCCTACGTCTATGGGACCCACCACCTGCCGCACGATGTGATGGTGCGCGAGCTCGGCGCGGGCGGCCGATCGCGGTTCGAGACCTTGGCGGGGCTGGGCGTCTCACCCATCGAGGTGGGTCAGGCGACCCATCCGGAAGAGCGGATCAACGCCGCGCGGCTGATGATCCCGATGACCTGGTTCGATGGGGAGGCCTGTGCCCTGGGGCTCGACCGGCTGCGGGCCTATCGCAAGCGCTGGAATGCGGCGACGCGGGCCTATGGCGGACCGCTGCATGACGCCGCCAGCCACGGCGCCGACGCCTTTGGCGAATTCGCCCTCAACCGCCGCGGGGCGGGGGTGCGGAGGGCTGGTCGCCGGTCGGGCGTGGCGAGCGGGAGCTGGATGGGGTGATGATGGAGATGGAGAGGACGATGGCGAAGCGTTTCGACGATCTTGGCCTGCCGGGGTGGGTGAGCGATGGGCTGCGACGCGTACTGGGAACGGACGCGGAGGTGCAAAGGCTGAATGGCGCCTCGGGCCTCGCAACAGACGGATACGGGGAGCCCGCGCAGGGCTTGCGACCGGGATACGGTCGAGGCGGCATGCCGGCGGCGGCCCAACTCGGTGTCGCCTTCGGCGCCTTGGCGGGGAACTGGGCAAGTGTTCCGGCCTCGAAGGCAGCCGTCGAGGCCAGTCGACCGCCGACGGTTCCAGAGACGGAATACTCAGACCGGGACAAATACTTTCATTGTCGAGCCAACTGCCAGGCCGCTCAGGCGGGGCCTGTCGCGGAGGCAACCGCCGGCTGGGCAAGTGACAACGCGAAGGAGTTTATCGACGAATACACGACAAAGGGCGGCGCTGAAGAGGCCGACCGAGAGGCGAACCGCCAGGGACGGCGAGTGGGTAGCGCCGGCGGCCAGTGCTACGAGGGCTGTAAGGACTTGATGAAAAGCTGGGTCGTTCTCCCGCAGCGCTACCGGTAGGTTGCCTTTTCAATAGCTTCGTGTTCTCACTATGTTCCCAGGCTTGGCCACTGGTTTGTTCTGAGTTTGCGGGTGCTAATCGATATGGCTTGGACGTGGCGGCAGTGGCGATGGGTGGTGGCCGGGGCGGCGATGCTGAGCGCCACCAGCTGCGGCTATGCCATGGGCGACCTCGTCGGCGTCAACGCTTGCATGGATCACAACGGCGATTGGGAGAACGGGGTCTGCTACGACAGCGTGGGCTCCCTAAAGCTCCTGCCGCGCGGCTGGCAGGCCGTGGGCTCAAATGAGATTGCGGGGCTCACGGGCCGCGCGAAGGACTGGGACTTCCTGGAGACGGGGGGCGTTGATCTCGACGGCGACGGCGCAAAGGATATGGCGCGGGTGCTGGTGGATCCGTCGATGACGCAGTTTCGGCTGTTCGTCTTCTACGGCAAGGACGGCCTTGCGGGCGACCGGGCCGTGGCGCTGACAGAACCCCAGAGGATCGCTGACGTCTCAGGCGTTTCCGTCAGTATGGAGGGGCCGCCTCGTGAGCCCGACAGGGCGCCGCAGATCACCTTGCGGCGGACTATTGAGGGGCAGAGGCAGGACATGGTCTTCGCCTGGCGCGGGGATCGCCTGGCGGAGGTGGCGCCGTGATCGAGCCGCCTCCTATTCCGGTCGGACGGATCGTGCGGGGCTGTCTGCTGTCGGTGGTCATGGTGCTGCTGCTGATGGGCTCCTGCACGGTGGGCTGCCTGGGCCGCGGCGCTGAATATCCGCAACGCTGCCGGGACAATGGCGGGGCGCCGGGCTACATGGCCTGCCATATGCCGCGACTGACCGTGGCCCCGCCGGAGGGGTGGGTGTTCCGCACGGCGGCCGACATGCGGCCTGGTCGCGATGGCGATCAGCCGTGGCGCAAGGCGCTTGAACACTATCAGCGTTTTGCCGTTTCGGCCGATTTCGACGGCGACGGGCGGGAAGACCAGGCGGCGATCCTGTTGGACGAGACCTTTGAGACTTTCGCAGTCTTCGTCTTTCCGGCGGGCGGTGAGGCGATGCGATTGACGCCGCCGCAGCCGGTCGCCGGGTTGCCGAGGCGCGCCCTGGCCGTGCGCAAGCCCTGGCGCGGCGGACGGCCGGCGTTAGTGGTGAAGGCCGAAGACGGCGAGGACGAGACGTACGCCTGGAACGGCGCGGCGTTCGTGAAGACGGCGGGCTAAGCCCCCGCCGGACTTAAGGAAAATTGGATTTCTCTGACACAGCGTCCCCGGCTTGGGACGCTAAAGGGCGTTTGCATGACCCATGACGACATCCTGCGTGACGCCCGCGACGCGTTTGAGCGCGCTTCGGCCCACGAGGCCGAGATCCGCGAGGAGGCGCGCGATGACCTGCGCTTTGCACGGCTAGGCGAGCAGTGGCCGGAGAAGGTGCGGCGGGACCGGGAGCTGGACGGGCGGCCCTGCCTGACCATCAACCGGCTGCCGGCCTTCATCCGCCAGGTGGTCAATGATGCGCGGCTGAACAAGCCGGCCATCGCCTGCCATCCGGTGGACGACGGGGCCGATCCGCAGACGGCCGAGATCTTCAACGGGCTGATCCGCCACATCGAGCAGTCGAGCGACGCCGAGGTCGCCTATGACACGGCGCTGGATTTCGCGGTGACCTGCGGCTTCGGCTATTTCCGCATCAACACCCGCTATGCCCGGGACGACAGTTTCGAGCAGGACATTGTCATCGAGCGGGTGGCCGATCCGTTCAGCGTCTATGGGGACCCGGACTCCACGGCCGCGGACTCCTCGGACTGGAACACGGCCTTCGTGGTCGACAGCCTGCCGCGGGCGGCGTTCGAGGCCCGCTGGAAGGGCGCCGAGGCGGTCGACTGGTCGGGGTCTGGCCATGAGGGGGCGGCCGGCGCCTGGGGCGATGGCGAACGGGTGACCGTGGCCGAGTTCTGGCGCCGCGAGGCGGTGCGCCGCAAGATCGTCGCCTTGAGCGACGGGCAGGTGATCGAGCTTTCCGCCTATGAGGCGCAGAAGGGGCTGTTCGATGCGCTGGGCGTCAGCATCGTGGGCGCGCCGCGGGAGGTGGCGAGCCACCGGGTGGTGCAGCACGTGGTCACCGGCGCGGAGGTGCTGGAGACTGTGGAATGGGCGGGGCGGTTCATCCCCATCGTGCCGGTGTTTGGCGAGGAGCTGCGGATCGACGGCCGGCGGCGGCTGCGCAGCCTGGTGCGGGACGCCAAGGACCCGCAGCGGATGTTCAACTACTGGCGGACGACCACCACGGAGCTGGTGGCGCTGGCGCCCAAGGCGCCCTTCATCGGACGCAAGGGGGCGTTCGAAACCGATGCGGAGAAGTGGGCCACAGCCAATGTGCAGACCCACGCCTACCTCGAATATGACGGACCCGAGCCGCCCATGCGGCAACCCTTCGCCGGGGTGCCGGCAGGCGCGCTGCAGGAGGCGCTGAACGCCAGCGACGACATGAAGGCCATCATGGGGCTGCACGACGCCAGCCTGGGGGCGCGATCCAATGAGACCAGCGGCCGGGCGATCATGGCCCGCCAGCGGGAGGGGGACGTCTCCACCTTCCACTATATCGACAATCTGAGCCGGGCGATCCGGCACGCCGGCCGGATCCTCATCGACCTGATCCCCAAGGTCTATGCCGCCCCGCGGGTGGTCCGGGTGCTGGGGCCGAGCGGGGAGGCGAAGCTGGCGGCGGTGAACCAGCCCGTCGCCGTGCGCGAGGCCGATGCGGCGGGCCAGGTGCGCGAGGTTCAGCGGATCTACGACCTGGGCGTCGGCAAGTACGACCTGACGGTGCGGGCCGGGCCGAGCTTCACCAGCCGTCGGGAAGAGGCGGCGACGCAGATGATCCAGCTGATCCAGGCCTATCCGGCCGCCGCCCCGGTGATCGGCGACCTGCTGGCGCGCAATCTCGACTGGCCCGGCGCCGACGAGATCGCCCAGCGGCTATCGAGCCTGCTGCCGGCCCAGGTGCGGGGCGAGGCGCCGGAACTGGGCGAGGCCCGGGCGGCGATCGAAAAGCTGTCCCAGGCCCTGGCCGGCGCCAACCAGAAGCTGGAGGCGATGGCCAAGGACCAGGCCCTGGAGACCCGCAAACTGGAGATCGCCGCCTTCGAGGCTGAGACCCAGCGGATGCGGGTGCTGGGGCCAGGCGGCCCGGCCCGCTGATTTTCAACATCCAAGGGGATTTCCGACATGGCCACCGGCAAGGTGACGGGCGCGTTTTCGCAGACGGGCCTGAGTGAGAGTTTTGCGCCCGACTCCCGGCCCGGTGCGCCGCGCAGGTTCAACCTGTCGCTCTGGGGGAGCTTCACCGGCCTGGTCGCCGTGGAGCGGTCCTTTGACGGCGGGGCAAGTTGGGTGGGTTGTTCCCGGGACGGGGCCGGCACGCCGGCCAACTATTCGACGCCGGTCTCCCTGGTGTTGGAGGAACCTGAGGCCGGGGTGCTCTATCGCCTGAACTGCTCGACACTGAGCACGGGGACGGTGAGTTACCGCCTGAGCCAATGACGCCGGCCTGCAAGGCGGCTCGGGGGCTGGCCGCCGGGGTGGCGGTGCGGGGCGTTCGGGCGCTGCATGCCGAGACCGAGGCGGTGGCCGCGGCGATGACGGTCGCGCCAGACAGCCGCCGGACCGCGCTGATGGACAATCTGGTGGCGGCGCTCAAGACCGCAGAGGTCTGGCCCCGGCTGGACGCCCTGTTCGTCATGGCGGCGCACGACGCCCAGGCGGCGGGGGTGAACTGGATCGCGCCGGAGGGCGCCGGCCTGACCCCGGTGAACGGCCCCGACTTTCAACCGGACCTTGGTTATCAGGGGGATGGGTCGACCAGCTATCTGGAGACCGGCTTCGTTCAGGCCTCCTGGATCAAGTACAAGATCGCCGACCACCATGCGGGCGTCTTCGTCGTGGGGGGCGAGGGCACGGGGACGGCGTTTGGCAACAGCCGCAACCGGCTGCAGCCCCGGACCAGCGGCGGACAGTTCCTGACGCGCTCCAACAACACCACCAGTGACCAAAGACCGGTCGAGAGCGGGCTTGGTCACAGCGCCATGAGCCGAACCGAGGGCGAACGCTATCAGGTGTTCAAGGACGGCGTGGTGCTCGGGACGCCAGAGATCGCCAATGCCAGCCTCGCGAGCCAACCGATCGTCTTGCTGGGCTATGGCACCGCGAGCGCGCCAGCCGGCCTGACCGGTTGGCGTTTGGGCGCGGCGCACTTTGGCGCAGGCCTGAGCGCGGCTCAACTGGCGGTGATCCACGCCGCGCTGGAAACCTATCTGCGGGGCGTGTCGGCCTGGCCAGCCGCCGACTGAGACCGCGCGTCTCCATTCTGAGCGCGGCCCTGGCGCCGCATGACCAAGGACATGACCATGATGCAAGACCCGACCCTGGGGGGCGGCGCCGATCCGCGCCTGCTCGCCGCCGCCGGCGCTGAGGCTGACGCGATCGAGGAGATCGAGCATGGCGGGCAGTTCTATCGCCTGCCGCGGGCGCTGAAGGCCCAGCTGATGGCCAATATCGACCATGAAAGCGCCAGCCAGGCGGTGGCGGCCGAACGCCGGGTCCTGGCCGAGCGGGCGAAGATGATGGAGCTGGAGGCCGAGCTCGCCAGCGCCAGCGCGCAGGACCGGGCGGTGCTGATCGCCCTGGAGCAACAGCTCGCGCAGTTCGAGGGCGTCGACTGGCAGGCGCTGAGCCAGCAGGACCCCCAGCTAGCCCAGGCGCTCTGGACCCAGGCGAATGACGTCGCCCAGGCCCGGGAGGCCTATGGCCAGGCCCTGGCCCAGCAGGACGAGATGGCCCGTGCCGCGGCCGGCGAGCGGGCGCGGATCGAGCTGGAGGAGACCGGCCGGGTGCTGGCCGGCCAGATCGAGGGCTGGTCGCCGGAGGTGGCGGCAAAGCTCGTGGAATACGCCCAGGCCTTCGGCGTCACCCTGGAGGAGCTGCGCGAGGTGGCCGATCCACGGCTGTGGATGATCCTGCACCGGGCCCAGCAGGGAGAGGCGGCGATGAAGGCGCAGGTTGCGCCGCAGCCGTCGCTTCAGCCTTCGCCTCAGCCCGCGATCCAGGTGCGGCCCGCCGTGCAGGTGGGCGGCGGCTCGGCCCCGGCCAGCGCCGTACGGGACGACATGGGCGCAGCCGAATGGATGCGCCGCAGGAACGCCCAGGCCATGGCGGGGCGATAGACCCGCGCGGGTCCGCGTTCCGACGTCGAGGACGCAAACCGCCGCGCCGTGATCCTACGGGCGCACGCTCGCGCCTGATCCCTATCCAACACCCCAACCGGCGCAGCTGCGCCGACCCGCATTCCATCCTCAAGGAAGACGAGACCTCATGGCCAATTCGCTGCTTTCCCCGACCGCGGTCACCCGCGAGGCCCTGCGTGTGCTGCACCAGAAGCTGAACTTCGTGGGTTCGATCACGCGGGAGTATGACGACAGCTTCGCGCGCCAGGGCGCCAAGGTGGGCGACACGCTCAAGGTGCGGCTGCCCAACCAGTATGTGGTGCGCACCGGCCCGACGCTGGATGCCCAGGACACCACTGAGACCAGCGTCGAGCTGAAGGTGCAGACCCAGAAGGGGGTGGACCTGAACTTCACCTCGGTGGACCTGACGCTTTCGCTGGACGACTTCTCCGAGCGAATCATCGAACCGGCCATGAGCGTGCTGGCGGCCAATATCGAGGCCGACGCCATGGGCATGTACAAGGACGTCCACAACCAGGTGAACAACCACGGCGCGGCGGCCAGCTTCGCCAAGATCCTGCAGGGCCGGAAAATCCTGGTGGACAATCTGGCGCCCCTGGCCGGGCGCACCTGCAACCTGAACACCCAGGACAATGTGGACCTGGTGGACGCGCTCAAGGGCCTGTTCAACGACAAGGCCAGCATCTCCAAGCAGTATCGCGAAGGCTTCATGGGCCGCAGCGCCGGCTTCGACTTCATGGAGAATACGCTGTGGCCGTCCCACACGGTGGGGTCCAAGGCGGGCTCGCCCCTGGTGAACGGGGCGGGCCAGACGGGGGGGGCGCTGGCCACCGACGGCTGGTCGAACAGCTCGCCGGTGCTGAAGGCGGGCGACGTCTTCACCATCACAGGCGTCTTCCGGGTGCATCCGGAGACCAAGCAGTCGACGGGTGTGCAGCAGCAGTTCGTGGTGAAGGCCGACGCCAGCTCCAACGGCTCGGGCGTCGCGAACCTGCAGATCTCGCCAGCCATCGTCACCACGGGCGCGGCGCAGAACGTCTCGGGTGCGCCGGGCGACAATGCGCAGATCCAGGTGGCCGGGACGGGCGGGGCGGCCCACGGGATCTCCATGGCCTACCACAAGGGGGCCTTCGCCTTCGCCACCGCCGACATGGTGATGCCGCGGGGCGTGGACTTCGCCGCCCGCGAGGTCTTCGACGGCGTCTCCATGCGGATCGTGCGGCAGTACGACATCAACAACGACAAGTTCCCCTGCCGGCTGGACGTTCTCTACGGCTTCCAGACCCTGCGCCCGCAGCTGGCCTGCCGCCTGGCCAACAACTAGGGCCCCCCGCCCCTCGAAACGAATGGACGTGACGCAAACCGGGGCGGCGCGGGCCTGGCCCGTCGCCGCCCGTCTGGCAGGGGAGACGGCGTATGGCGCTGAAGACCTATGACGACCTGAAGACCGCCTTGGCCGACTGGCTGGAGCGGAGCGATCTGTCTGGGCGGGCGGCTGACTTCATCACCCTGGCCGAGGCGCGGCTGAACCGTGAGCTGCGGCTGGCGGTGATGGAGTCCGAGGCCAGCCTGACCGCCGAACCGGGCGCGCGAACCCTGGACCTGCCGGCCGACTGCCGCGAGGCGCTGGGCCTGTGGCGGGAGGATGGGGCTGGGCGCACGCCCATGCGCTACCGGCCCGCCGGCCTGATGCCGCGCAGCGACCAGGGCGGGCGGCCGGACTATTGGAGCCTGGAGGGTGGGCAGATCCTGCTCGAGCGGCCCTGCGCAGGGGAGACGGGCTTTGTTCTGCGTCAGGTGGGACGGCTGGAGCTGAGCGCGGCGGCGCCGACCAATGCGGTGCTGGCCGAACATCCGGACCTCTATCTGTTCGCCGCCCTGGCCGAGGCCTGCCCCTATCTGCGGGACGGGGAGATGGCCGGGCATTTCGGGGTCCGGTTCGAGATGGCCCTGGCTCAGGCGCGGTCCGCCGACGCCCGGCGGCATGGTCTGGCCCGGTTGGGCACGGACCTGCCCGGGCGGGAGGCGCTGGCATGCTGAGCCTGGGACCTGAGGTTCCGGCCGCCCTGCGGCCGCTGCTGGGGGATCTGGTGGAGGCGGTGCGGGCGCTCACCACGCCCGGGGCGCCGACGCCGGTCTTCGCCTGCGCCGCTGCGGATCTGCCGCCGGCCGCTGATTGGCCAGAGCGCCTGGTCCTGGTGCGCGATCTGTCGACCCTGGCGGTCTCGGACGGGGCGGGCTGGATCCGGCAAGATACGGGAGATGTGATCTGATGCCTTCCACCTACACCGCCTCCCTGAGGCTGGAGATGCAGGCGGCCGGGGAGAACCTGAACACCTGGGGCGCCCCGCGCCTGAACCAGGTGATCGACCGGCTGGACCAGGCCATCGCCGGGCGCAGCGCCATCGTGCTGAGCGGCGATCATGTGCTGACCAGCGCCAATGCCGCGGACGACGAGGCGCGGCGAGCGATGCTGGACTTTTCCGGCATAGGCCCGGCGACAATCACCCTGCCGGCGGCGAGCAAGACCTATCTGGTGCGCAATGGCGCCAGCGGGCCGGTGACCCTGACCACGGGGGCCGGCGCGGTCGCAATGGTGGACCCGCAGGACGTGGCCCTGGTGGGCTGTGACGGCGGGGATGTCTTCGCGCTTGGGGTCGGGGGCCTGAGCCTCAAGGCCTATGTGGAGGCGGTCGCCTGGAGCTACAACGCCGGCGCCCTGCCGGCCCAGGCCGGCAATGCCGGCAAGGTGGTGGCCACCGATGGCGAGGACGCTGGCTGGCGCCTCGTCACCACCCTTCCTGACTATGTCCAAGACCAGACCCAACGGGCCGTCGCCGCCGAGCGGCGCGCCGCGGCCCTGGCCTATTTCGGCTGAGGAGAGCCCATGAGCGCCATCGCCACCAACCAGTTCATCGCCGTCCAGCGACCCATCGCCTATGTGGCGGTGGCGACGACCGCCGAGACCGCCTTTCACGCGCCCACCCACGCGGTGGAAGTCATTCCCCCGGCGGACAATGTGCAGGGCCTACGGATCACCAAGGCCTACGCCCTGACGCGGGCGGCGCCCGGGGCGCTGATCCACTGCCAGCTCTATGGGCGGGCGGGATCGACCGACACCCTGATCGACTCCGCGACCCTGGCCAACACCGCGCCCTCGGCGAGCGCGGCCGGCGCCAAGGCGGTGTTCGACGCCAGCGAGGAGGACCCCCTGTTCCTGCCTCCGGGGGTGGGCCTGGCCTTCGCCATCGGCGGGGCGGTGGCCAACGGCGTCGTCTGCCGGGTCTCCGGCGGCGCCTATGACCCGTTGCCGTGATGGGGGGCTATGGACCGCGGGGAGAAAGACCCCGGCGGCGGGGTGGGGGGCGATCAGAGATCATCACAATCCAAGTGGTCACAGCCCCGGGTGCAGGCGAAATTGTCGCGCCGCGTGATTGCTTTCTAGAGCTCTTTCTCCGGGGCGGTGGTGCGTCCGGATCAGTCGCCTTCAACAACTCACGCGGAGGTGGTGGAGGTGGAGGAGCTCGCCATTCGGTTCGACTGCTTAAGAACCAGCTTGTGAAGTATTTCGTGGGACCAGGAGGTCCCTCAAATGGCGCTGAAGGAACTATTGGAAACAACGGCCTTGATTCGACCGTCCTACTCCCAAATGGTTCGATCATTGTTGCCGGAGGCGGTCGAGGGGATGGGGCGGGCGGCCTATCATACGGTGCAATTGAAAATAGAGCTGGCGCGAGTTCTGGCCCTGTAAACAGCGCAGGTGGCGACGCGGCGTCGTTCTCTGACGTAGGACCAATCGACTTCTTTGCCGGAGGCGAAGGGGGCGCGTTCGGCCTAACCGGATTCCGCGGGGCTTCACCGGGCGGTGGCTCAGGAGGTTGTCCTCCCGGGGGAAACGGAACCTCTCTGCAAGGTGCAGATGGCTCGCTAGTCTACGTCCTCTCCAAGGCTTCACCATGAGAATACCCCTCGACCTTCCACCTGGGCTGGTGGGGGATGAGACTTCGTTTGCGGCCGCGGGGCGGTGGGCGGACGGGTCGAATGTGCGGTTCTGGCGGGGGCGGCCGCAGGTGATCGGCGGGTGGGAGTCCCTGGGAGGCGGGGATCTCACGGGCGTCTGTCGCAAGGTGTTCGCCTGGACCGACAACGCCGCGGTGCTGAATGTCGCCTTTGGGACCCACAGCGCCCTGCAGGTGTGGATCGGCGGGGGCCTGAACGACATCACCCCGACGCTGGCCCGGCCGGCCGTGACCCTGGCTCCCGCGCCGCTTGCGGTCAGCGAGGGCTCGGACGTGGTCACGGTGAGGCTGGCCGGGCACGGCCTGGCGGATGGCGAGTCGGTCGATGTGAGCGGCGCGGCCGCCGTCGGCGGGATCACGCCGAACATCACCGGGGCGATGGTCACGGTCATCGACGAAGATCAGTTCAGCTATGTGTACAGCGCGCCGGCGACCTCGTCCGCGACGGGGGGCGGGACGGCCGTGACGGTGGCGCCTCAGCGGGCCTTCGAGCCCGGGGCCGTCGATGGAACCGGGGGGCAGGGCTATGGCACGGGCGCCTATTCCACGGGGACCTATTCGGCGCCGTCGACCAGCGACTTCTTTCCGCGCACCTGGAGCCTGTCGGCCTTCGGCGAGCAGCTGATCGCCAGCCCCCGGGGCGGGACCCTCTATCGTTGGGCCAATGACACCGGAGAGGGGGCCGCGCCGCTGGCGCAGGCGCCGCGACAGGTCAGCGTCTCCCTGGTGTCGCACACCGACCAGATCTTCGCCCTGGGCTGCAATGAGGAGGTCTCCGGCGTCTTCAATCCGCTCTGCATCCGCCACAGCGGCGTCCGGGCGCCCAACAGCTGGACCACTGCGCCGGACACCACGGCGCGGGAATATGTGCTGGCCGGGGGCGGGCGGATCGTTGGGGCGAGCGCGATGGGCCAGTACATCCTGGTCTGGACGTCGGACCGACTGTTCATCGGGACCTTTGTGGGGGCCCTGAACCAGCCCTGGCGGTTCGATCCGGTGGGGGAGCACTGTGGCCTGATCGGCCCCAACGCCTTCGCCATCGCCGGCGCCCGGGCGCTGTGGCTGGCGCCCGACCTGCAGTTTCGCAGCTATAGCCTGGGCGGGGCGGTGGACATCGTGCCGTGCCCGATCCGTGATGACCTGGCGCGCCATCTGGCCGGCGCCCAGGGGGACAAGATCACGGGCTCGACCATCAGCCTCTATGACGAGGTGCGGTTCGACTATCCTGACGCGCGCGACGGCAATGAGAACAGTCGATATGTGACGGTCTGCCTGGGCGACGGCGCCTGGTCCCGGGGGATCATGGGGCGAACCGCCTTCGTGGACGCCGGGCCGCAGGGGGACCCCATCGGGGTGACTCCGGACGGGCGGGCCTATTGGCACGAGCGGGGCCAGTCGGCGGACGGGGGCGCCTTCGCCTGGTTCATCGAGAGCGCCGACCAGCTGCTGCATCCAGACCAGACCCTGATGGTGCGCGGTCTGTGGCCGGACATGGCCCTGCAGGCCGGCGCGGCGACCCTGCGACTGAACACCCGACTGAAGCCGCAGGGGCCAAGCCGAAGTCATGGTCCCTATGGCCTGGCGCCGGGGGCTAGCCGCGTCGATCTGCGGGCCACGGGACGGCTGTTTCGGGTGCGGTTCAGCGGGCAGGGGGCGCCGACGGCCGGCCGGATCGGCCGCCCGGTGTTCGACGTGGTCCCGGCCGGAAGCCGGTGAGACGAGAGACCTGGGCCGCCTGTCGGAACTGGCTGGCGCCAGCCCTGCGGCCGGAGGACGGCGATGAGGCCGGGCTGCTGGCGGAAATCCGCAGCGGCCGGGCGCAGCTCTGGGCCGGCGAGGGCGGGGCGGTGGTCACCCAGTGCGTCGAGGCGCCCTGGGGCCGCAGTCTGCACATCTGGCTGGCCGGGGGCAGCCTGCCCGGCGTCCTGGCCCTGCGGCCGGGGATAGAGGCCTGGGCCAGGGGCCTGGGCTGCGAAGCGCTCACCATTGAGGGCCGAAGGGGCTGGGCGCGGGTGCTGCGCCCCCATGGCTATCAGCCCCACGGGGCGATCTTGAAAAGGAGCCTGTGATGGGCAAGCGGAAGTCTTCCTCCACCTCCACCACCACCGAGCGGGCGACGGTGACGCCGAACAATCCGCTGTGGGTCACCGATCAGGTGCAGGGTCTCAGCGAGCGGGTGGGCCAGCTCGGCCGGCTTGATCCCTACAGCCTGGTCTCACCCCTGTCGGCGGGGGAGCAGCAGGCCTCCCAGGGGGCGGCGGCCCTGGGCCGCTATGGCTTGGCCTATGACGAGGCCGCCGACTGGACCCGGGGCGTGGCGGCGGCGGACGCCCCGCAGGCCCAGGCCGCCAGCCTGCTGGATGGGATCGAGGCCTACTACAACCCCTATCGTGGGCAGGTGGTCGATGCGGCGACGGCGGATTTCGACGCCGAGGCCGGGCGGACCCGAGCGGCCCAGGATCTCGCCCTGGCCGGACAGGGCGCCTTCGGCGGGTCGGGCGCCGCCCTGACCCGGTCTCTGACCGAAGGGGAGCTGGCCCGGGCGCGGAACACCCAGATCGCCGGCCTGCTGAGGGACATGTTCAGCACCAGCGCCAGCCTGGCCAGTCAGGACGCCGACCGCCGCCAGCAGGCCTCGGCGCAGAACGCGCAGCTGGCCGCGCAGACCGCCGCCCTGCGCCTGCAGGCGGCCAATGGCCTGGCGGGCCTGGCGGGGGCGCGGGCGGCCAGCGACCGGGAGGACATCGCGACCCAGGCGGCGATCGGCGCGCAGGTGCGCGGGGTGGACCAGGCCTATCGCCTGGCGCCCTATACCGCCCTGAACAGCCAGGCCGACATTCTGTCGAAGCTGCCGCTGGAGCTGTTCCGCGGCACCACGACGGAGGGGACCTCGACCACCAAGGGGACCTCAACCCAGACGCCGAGCTTCCTCGACAACCTGGCTCAGGCGGCGGGCATCGCCAGCTCCGTCGTTGAGATGGGCTACAAGCTCCCGGGCATCAAATGACCAGCCTTACGGGAGTCGCCGACGCTCAGATCGTCGCCCTGCGGCAGATCGGGGAGAATGTCGCGGCCCAGACCGCCCGGCTGGAGGGGTTGGCGGCCAAGATGGACGATGTCCGCGAACGGCTGGCCCGGCTGGAGGCCCTGGAGGCCGGCAAGCTGGTCGAAGGCCTGCGGGCTGAGCTGAAGGGCGCGCTCGCCCGCATCGACCACTTGGAAAGCCAGCGGGACCGGGTGGTCGGCGCCGCCGACTTCTGGACCTGGCTGGCCCGGAGCGCGCCTTGGCTGGCGACTGGGGTGATCGCCTTTCTGGCGGGGCTTGGCCTCAAGCCGCCGAGCAGCCCGTGACCGAGCCGCGCCCGCCCATCGAAATCCGTTGGCTCTACCGGCGGATTTTCACCTATGGCGCCTGCGGAGCCAATTTCGCCCTGCT
>NZ_JAUSBZ010000110.1 GCF_030651755.1 Phenylobacterium sp.
GCTTGTCGATGCCGCTGATCTTGACTTCGGTCTGCTTGGGCGTGGCGAAGGCCACACCCTCCGGGGCTTTGATCTCGACGTCGTGGCTGAAGCCCAGCTGCATGGAGAGCATGTCGCCCTTCATGGCCGCACGATAGCCGACGCCGACCAGTTCCAGGGTGCGCTCGTAGCCGTCGGTGACACCGACGACCATGTTGCTGACCAGGGTGCGGGAAAGACCCCACATGGACTGGGCGCGGGTGGTCTCGACCTTCTTGGCCAGAACCAGCTCGCCGTCCTCCTGGCGGATTTCGATCTCTTCGGCGACTGTCCAGGAAAGCTGCCCCTTGGGGCCCTTCACCAGCACGGTCTGACCGTCGATCGTCACCTGCACCCCGTTCGGGACGGGAACCGTCTTTTTTCCGATACGAGACATATCAGTAGACCCTGCAGAGCACTTCACCACCCACATTGGCGTCGCGGGCGGCGGTGTCGGACATGACGCCCTTGGGCGTCGACAGGATCGAGATCCCAAGACCGTTCTTCACGGGCTTCAGGTCCTTGATCGACGAATAGACGCGGCGGCCCGGCTTGGACACGCGACGGATCTCAACGATCACCGGTGCGCCGTCGAAGTACTTGAGTTCGATCTCGAACTCCGGGAAGGCGCCAGGCTTCTGCACCAGCTGGTAGCCGCGGATGTAGCCCTCGTCGGCCAGGACGTCGAGGAGGCGCGCGCGCATCTTCGAGGCCGGCGTAGAGACCTTGCTGCGGCCACGCATGGCGGCGTTCTTGATACGGGCGATCAGATCGCCAATGGGGTCGTTCACCATGGGCCCCTCCTACCAGCTCGACTTGACGAGACCGGGAACGAGCCCGGCAGAACCCAGATCACGCAGGGCGATCCGGCTCATTCTCAGCTTACGATAGTAGCCGCGCGGGCGGCCGGTGACGTCGCAACGGTTGCGAATCCGCACCTTGGACGAGCTGCGCGGCAGCTCGGCCAGCTTGAGGCGAGCTTCGAAACGCTCTTCCAGAGGCAGGCTCTCGTCATTGGCGATCGCCTTGAGCGCGGCGCGCTTCTCGGCGTATTGCTTGACGAGGGCCTTGACCTTCTCGTTGCGGTTGACTGCGCTTTTCTTGGCCATGTCTTCTATCCTTCCCCGTTCCTAAGCGTTGAACGGGAACTGGAATTCCCGGAGAAGCTGTCGGGCTTCGTCGTCGGTCTTCGCAGTCGTGCAGACGATGATGTCCATGCCCCAGACCTGGTCGATCTGGTCATAGTTGATCTCGGGGAACACCAGGTGCTCCTTCAGGCCCATGGCGTAGTTGCCATAGCCGTCGAACGAGGTCGGCTTCAGGCCGCGGAAGTCCTTCACCCGCGGGAGGGCGATGGTCACCAGACGGTCGAGGAACTCGTACATCCGGTCCTTGCGCAGGGTCACCTTGGCGCCGATCACCATGTTCTCGCGCAGCTTGAAGCCGGCGATCGACTGGCGGGCGCGGGTGGGCGCAGGCTTTTGGCCGGCGATCTTGGTGAGATCGGTGATGGCCGACTGAATCTTCTTGCTGTCGGCCACCGCTTCGCCGACCCCCATGTTGAGGACAATCTTGTCCAGCTTGGGGATCTGCATCTCGTTGGTGTAGCCGAACTGCTCCTTCATCGCCGCGCGGATGCGCTGGCGATATTCGGTTTTCAGCCGGGGTTCGTAAGCCTGATCAGCCATTGATAACCTCGCCGGTCGTCTTGGCGACGCGAACCTTCTTGTCGCCATCCACCTTGAAGCCGACGCGGGTCGGCTTGCCGTTGGAGTCGACAATGGCCACGTTCGAGACGTGAAGCGGCGCTTCCTTATTCTTGATCCCACCCTGGGGATCGCCCTGCGTCGGACGGGTGTGACGCTGAACCATGTTCAGGCCTTCCACCACGACGCGTTCTTCTTTCGGCATCACCCGGACGACGGCGCCCTGACGGCCCTTGTCCTTGCCCGCCAGGACGATGACGCGATCGCCCTTCTTGATCTTTGCGGCCATCACAGCACCTCAGGCGCAAGCGAGATGATCTTCATGTGGTTCTTCGCACGCAGTTCGCGGGGAACCGGGCCGAAAATCCGCGTGCCGATCGGCTCGCTTTGCTTGTTGACGATCACCGCGGCGTTCTTGTCGAAGCGGATGACCGAACCGTCCTTGCGCTTGATGGCCGACGAGGTGCGGACCACGATGGCCTGCAGTACGTCGCCCTTCTTCACGCGACCGCGCGGGATGGCTTCCTTTACGGAGACGACAATCTTGTCGCCCACGCCAGCGTAACGCCGACCGGCGCCGCCCAGGACTTTGATGCACATCACACGACGCGCGCCGGAATTATCGGCGACTTCGAGGTTAGTCTGCATCTGGATCATTAGAAGCGATCCTCTCTTATGTCGCTGACTGGGCGGTCTGCTTAGGCAGGACCTCCCAGGTCTTGAGCTTGGACTTCGGCGCGCACTCGATGATCCGAGCGCGCTCGCCGATCTTGTAGGTGTTGGCCTCGTCGTGCGCGTGATAGCGCTTCGACCGACGGACGATCTTCTTCAGAACCGGGTGCAGGATGGTGCGCTCGACACGGACCACAATGGTCTTGTCGCCCTTGTCGGAGACGACCACGCCTTCCAGAATACGTTTCGGCATCAATGGTCTCCTTAAGCCGAAGCCTGCTTGCCGCGCAGGATGGTCTTCAGCCGGGCGATATCCTTGCGGATCTCGTTGACTCGGTGGGTCTTCTCCACCTGGCCAGTCGCCGCCTGGAAGCGCAGGTTGAACTGCTCCTTCTTCAGGTTCAGCAACGACTCGGCGATCTGATCGGAGCTCATGCTCCGGACGTCAGCGGCTTTCATCACGCGTGCTCCGCGATAGGATCGATGCGGGTGACGATACGGGTCTTCACCGGCAACTTGGCGGCGCCCAGGCGCAGGGCCTCACGGGCGATATCGTCGGGAACCCCGTCGATCTCGAACATGATGCGGCCGGGATGAACCCGAGCGGCCCAGTACTCCACCGAGCCCTTGCCCTTGCCCATGCGGACTTCGGCCGGCTTGTCGGTGACGGGAAGGTCCGGGAAGATCCGGATCCACACCCGGCCCTGACGCTTCATCTGGCGAGTGATCGCCCGACGAGCGGCCTCGATCTGGCGCGCGGTGACGCGTTCCGGCTCGAGGGACTTCAGGCCATACGAGCCGAAGTTCAGCGTGAAGCCGCCCTTGGCCGCACCATGGATGCGACCTTTGAACTGCTTCCGAAACTTGGTCTTCTTAGGAGACAGCATGACTAGTAATCCTTACGCGCCAGCCTGGTCGCGGCGGTCGCGGCGCGGGCCACGATCACCACGATCACCACGGCCACCGCCCTCGCCGGCCGGACCGGACTCGGTGGCCAGGCGCTTATCCAGAGCCATGGGGTCGTGCTCGAGCACTTCGCCTTTGAAGACCCAGACCTTCACGCCAATGATGCCGTAGGTGGTCTTGGCTTCGGCGAAGCCATAGTCGATGTCGGCCCGCAGGGTGTGCAGCGGCACGCGCCCTTCGCGATACCATTCCATCCGCGCGATTTCCGCGCCGCCGAGACGGCCCGAAACATTGATGCGGACGCCCTTGGCGCCCAGGCGCATGGCCGACTGCATGGAACGCTTCATGGCGCGACGGAAGGCGATCCGGCGCTCGAGCTGCTGAGCGATGTTCTCGGCCACCAGCTGGGCGTCGGTTTCCGGCTTGCGGATCTCGACGATGTTCAGGTGCACGTCACCGTCCGTCAGGGCCGACAGGTCCTTGCGGAGCTTGTCGATGTCGGCGCCCTTCTTGCCGATGATCACGCCGGGGCGCGCCGCATAGATGGTGATGCGGCACTTCTTGTGCGGACGCTCGATGATGATCCGCGAAACGCCGGCCTGCAGCAGGCGCTTCTTCAGTTCCTTGCGGATCTTCAGGTCTTCGTGCAGCAGCCGCCCATAGTCACGGCCGTCGGCGAACCAGCGGCTATCCCAGGTGCGATTGATGCCGAGGCGAAGCCCGACTGGATTGATTTTCTGACCCATCAGGCGGCCTCACCAAGTTCGCGGACCACGATGGTGATCTCGGAGAAGGGCTTCTCGACCCGCGAGGCGCGTCCACGCGCACGGGCATGGAAGCGCTTCATCACCAGGTTCTTGCCCACGAAGGCCTCGGCGACGACAAGCGAGTCGATGTCGAGGTTGTGGTTGTTCTCGGCGTTGGACACAGCCGAATACAGAGCCTTGCGCACATCGCGAGCGATGCGCTTCTGGCTGAATTCGAGCTCGTTCAGCGCCTGCTGGACCTTGAGGCCGCGGATCGACTGGGCCACCAGGTTCAGCTTCTGAGGGCTGATCCGCAGGGTCCGCACCTTGGCCATGGCCTCGACGGACGCCAGGCGGCGCGCTTTCGCTTGCTTGGCCATGACTACTTCCTCTTGGCCTTCTTGTCGGCCGCGTGACCCGGGAAATACCGGGTCGGAGCGAATTCGCCGAACTTCATGCCGACCATCTCTTCAGAGACCAGGACCGGCACATGCTTGTGGCCGTTGTGGACGCCGAAGGTCAGGCCGACGAATTGCGGCATGATGGTGGAGCGACGCGACCAGGTCTTGATCGTGTCCTTGCGGCCGGAGCTTTGAGCAGCTTCGGCCTTCTTGAGCAGGTATCCGTCGACAAACGGACCTTTCCAGACGGAGCGGGTCATGACTTAGCGGGCCTTCCGAGCATGGCGCGAGCGGATGATGAACTTATCCGTCGTCTTGTTGGTGCGGGTCTTGCGCCCCTTGGTCGGCTTGCCCCACGGGGTCACCGGGTGGCGACCGCCAGAGGTCCGGCCTTCACCACCACCATGGGGGTGGTCGATCGGGTTCATGGCCACGCCGCGAACGTGCGGACGACGGCCCTTGTGGCGCGAGCGACCAGCCTTGCCCAGGACTTCGTTCATATGGTCCTGGTTGGACACCGCGCCGACGGTGGCCATGCAGGTGTCCTGGACCATCCGAAGCTCGCCGGAGTTCAGGCGGATCTGAGCATAGCCGGCGTCGCGGCCGACCAGCTGGGCATAGGCCCCGGCTGACCGGGCGACCTGACCGCCCTTGAGGGGCTTGAGCTCGATATTGTGGATGATCGTGCCGATGGGCATGCCGCGCAGGGGCATGGCGTTGCCCGGCTTCACGTCAGCCTTTTCGGAGGCGATCACCTCATCGCCGGCCTTCAGGCGTTGCGGGGCCAGAATGTAGGCCAGCTCGCCGTCGGCATACTTCACCAGGGCGATGAAGGCGGTGCGGTTGGGGTCATATTCCAGACGCTCGACCACGCCGACCACATCGAACTTGCGACGCTTGAAGTCGACCTTGCGGTACAGGCGCTTGGCGCCGCCGCCGCGGAAGCGGACAGCGATACGGCCACCGCCGCCACGCCCGCCGGACTTGGTCAGACCCTCGACGAGGGACTTCTCAGGCCGGCCCTTGTGGAGCTCGGACTTGTCGACCAGCACCAGGCCGCGACGGCCAGGCGAAGTCGGATTAAATTGCTTCAAGGCCATCGGATCAGAGCCCCGTAGTGATGTCGATCGACTGGCCTTCGGCCAGCGTCACGATGGCTTTCTTGACGTCGGAACGACGACCGGTGATGCCGCGGAAACGCTTGGTCTTGCCCTTGACGTTCAGGGTGTTGACCTTGGTCACATTGACCTTGAACAGCGTTTCGACAGCGGCGGCGATCTCATCCTTGGACGCATCGGCGGCGACCCGGAAGACGACCTTGTTCTGCTCGGAAAGCAGGGTCGCCTTTTCGGTGATCACCGGCGCCAGGACGGTGTCGTAGTGGCGGGCGGTCGGCTCAGCCATCACGCAGCTTCCTTCTCAGAGAACCGCGCATTGATCGCTTCAACCGCATCCTTGGTCAGGACCAGGGTGTGGCGACGCAGCACGTCATAGACGTTCAGGCCGGCGTTCGGCAGGACGTCCACATTGGGGATATTGCGCGCGGCCAGGCGGAAGTTGCCGTCCACTTCGGGACCGGCGATGACCAGAGCGTTGGTCCAGCCGAGCTTGGCGAAGTTGGCGCGCAGGGCCGCGGTCTTGGCCTCCGGGATGGCCGCGGAGTCCAGCACCACGAGGGCGCCGGCCTTGGCCTTGGAGGACAGGGCGTGACGGAGCGCCATGGCGCGGATCTTCTTGGGCAGATCGAAGGCGTGGCTGCGGACCACGGGACCGTGGGCCTTGGCGCCGCCGACGAACTGAGCCGCACGGCGAGAGCCGTGACGGGCGCCGCCGGTGCCCTTCTGCTTGTACATCTTCTTGCCGGTACGCGAGACTTCGTTGCGCACCTGGATCTTGTGCGTGCCGGCACGGCGCTTGGCCAGCTGCCAGGTCACGCAGCGCTGAAGGATGTCGCCGCGAATCTCTTCGATGCCGAAGATGGCGTCGGACAGCTCGATCGAGCCGCCCTTGCCGCCGTCGAGGGTGATGACGTCGAGCTTCATTATTCCTGCCCCTCAGCAGCCGGCTCTTGAGCCGGGGCTTCTTCAGCGGCGGGCGCAGACGCCTGGGCGCCGGACGTACGGACGCCAGCCGGCTTGGGCGCGTCAGCCGGAAGGGCCGACTTCACCGCATCGCGGATCTTGACGTAGGAGCCCTCGGAACCGGGGACAGCGCCCTTGACCAGGATCAGGTTGCGCTCGGCGTCCACCCGCCAGACGGTCAGGTTCAGGGTGGTGACGGTCTCGACCCCGTAGTGGCCGGCCATCTTCTTACCCTTGAAGGTCTTGCCCGGATCCTGGCGCTGACCCGTCGAGCCGTGGGCCCGGTGGGAGACAGATACGCCGTGAGTGGCGCGCATGCCGCCGAAGTTCCAGCGCTTCATGGCGCCGGCGAAACCCTTACCGATGGTCACGCCCGTCACATCGACCTTCTGGCCGGGGACATAGTGCTCAGCGCTCAATTCAGCGCCGACATCGACGAGGTTGTCTTCCGACACGCGGAATTCACCGAGGGTGCGCTTGGGCTCCACTTCACCCTTGGCGAAGTGGCCACGCAGGGCCTTGGTGGTGTTCTTGGGCTTCTTGAAGCCAGCGCCGAGCTGGAGGGCGACGTAGCCGTCCTTCTCCTTGGTGCGCTGCGCCACCACCTGACAGCCTTCGAGGCTGAGGACGGTGACGGGAACATGGACGCCGCTTTCATCGAAGAAGCGCGCCATGCCCAGCTTTTTGGCGATCACGCCGGTACGCATCGGCTGGACCCCTTAGAGCTTGATCTCGACGTCCACGCCAGCGGACAGGTCGAGCTTCATGAGCGCGTCCACGGTCTGCGGGGTGGGGTCGACGATGTCGAGCACGCGTTTATGCGTGCGGATTTCAAACTGCTCGCGCGACGTCTTGTCGATGTGCGGCGAGCGGTTGACGGTGAATTTCTCGATGAGGGTCGGCAGGGGAATAGGTCCCCTGACGGTGGCGCCGGTGCGCTTAGCCGTGTTTACGATCTCGCGAGTGGAATGATCCAGCACGCGGTGATCGAAGGCCTTGAGCCGGATGCGGATGTTCTGACGATCCATATCGCTCTTAATTTTCCCTACAGACGGCGGTCCGCCCGCGTGACTTTGACCATTTCAAAGACCAACTCCGGAGCCCCCAAAGCAAGAGGCGCCGTACGCGTAGCCCGCAAAAACGAATTCGGCCCTCGCGTCGCCGCGATGGCTTGTCCCAAGATCGCTGTGTTTAGTCACGGCCTCAGGTCGTTCCGCGGACCGCGTCTGCGACAGAAGCCGCACAGCCGGTCCAACAGGAAGCGCGGTAGTACAGAGGCGACTCGCCTGCGTCAAGGCCTGCGAGCCGTCCCCTCCCCTTAAGACGCCTCTTCCACGCGGATTTCGCCCGAGCCGATCACCGATCGCTCCACGGCGCCGCTGACCTTGCGCACTCGGACGTCCCCGGAGCCCACAATGGCCGCCTTGAGGCTGCCCGCCTCGCCGTCGAAACGGATATCGCCTGATCCGGCCACTGTGGCGCTGACCACGTCCACCTTGCCCGTCGCCACCGCAACGTCGCCTGAACCGGCCACACGGGCCTGCAACAGGGGTCCGGTGACCGAGGCCACCTTCACATCGCCCGAGCCCGCCACGTCGACCTCCAGGGGGCCGTTGATCTGCCGCGCGGCCACGTCACCAGATCCCGCCACCCGCAGGACTGCGGCTCCAGCCGAACCGGCGCGCATGTCACCAGAACCAGCCTGGCTGGCCTCCAGCTTGCCGGTGACATTGGCGATCGTCCAATCGCCACATCCGGCGTTGGCGATCTTCAGGCTCTGGCTACGACCCACGGCGCCGAACACCGCGCCGCCCACCTTGATATCGACATCCATCGGCGTGCGAATGACCACCTGGGGCATATCGGCATAGGCCACCTCGCCAACGCCGTTGACGGTCACCGCCGGCTGTCCGCCGCGGGTGCGGCAGGATCGGATGGAGCGATTCAGATCGCCATCGATGATCACCTGCCCCCCTTGGGTGCGGACGCGCAGCGGCAAGCTGGGATTGGTGGTCAGCATGTCCACCTGGATGTCGCTACGCGCTTCCGGGGTCACGACGACCCGGGCGACGGCGTCGCGAACTTCCACGCTGGCGGCGTGGGCGGCGCCTGCCAGGGACAAGCTGGCTGCGGCGAGACTGAGGGCGAGAATTGAACGGGCCATGGGCCGCTCCCTTGATTGATCTGTCCGGAGGCTAGCGACGACAGGATCAGAGGGCAGCTTAATTCGAGGTCATGACCTCACCGTCATCTTCGCCGGGCCGGTGCGGCGGCGGCCTCGAAGGCGGCCAGAAGCGCTTCGTGTCGCCACTGCTCGCGCGCCTTGTCGCTGGACGCCACCAGGGCCGCACAGGCGGCTCTCGGCGCTGAGGCGCCGATCTGACCGCGACAGGCTCTGACCGGCTGTCGGTAGCGCCCCGGGTCCGCCCAGAGCCCCTCCCCCGCCAGGAAGGAGAAGGCCAGGGCGTTTCGCGCCGAGCGCTTCAGATCCTCATAGGTCGCGCCATAGGCGTGGGCGCGCTCATACTCATGGGACAGGTCAATGCGCAGCAGGCCCGCATCGTCGGTGGACAGGCTCACCGGCACGCCGCGATCGCGCAGCCAGCCATAGGGATGCTCTTCTGGACCAAGCTCCAGGATCACAGAATTGGAGGTCAGGTTGACCTCCACCAGGATCCCG
>NZ_JAUSBZ010000114.1 GCF_030651755.1 Phenylobacterium sp.
GAGGAGTCCAGTCGTCGTACTAAAGTGCGCAGCGGTGGATTTTAGGCGAGCCAAAACGATATTCGATAGCTGAAATTCGCACAGAAACCCGAAGTTTGCAAGAAATTTTTCACAAAACCCCAGACTTGCGATGAAATTACCTATAGACTGTTAAGACACGTTACACGTCTGGCTTGTCGGCTCTCATTGCGTTTGTCGCCCTGTAGAAGGCCAAGGCCGGACTTTTGCAGGAGCATGGCATGCGCGAAATTCGGGATCGTATGGTTTTCACCGTGGCCCGCCATGACGGCTACTGGGCCGTTGAGCAAGACGGCGCCTTCTCTGATCACAGCCTGGACAAGGAAGAAGCCAAGGCGGCCGCCAACAAGCGCGCCCGCGCCGCTCAGGACAAGGGCCAGCCCTGTCTGGTGCGGGTGAGCGGAGAGCACGGCTTCTTCGCCGCGGCCTGACCCCCGAACGCTGGCCGCAGCCCGTCAGGGCGGCGGCGGCATTTCGCTGACTGCCGGCTGGGAACCTGGGCTGCTGTAGGCTTCAGAGGGCGCGCCGCCGGGTTCGCCATAGGCTGGCGTCTGCCCCGCCGGCCCGCCGCTCAGGGTCCCGTCAGGCGGTGAGTTGAGGGCGCCGGCCTCATTGTCGATCAAGCCCTGTTCCGATGACATGGTGGCGGGATCGCCCTGGCCGCAGGCGGCCAACAGCAGTCCGGCGCCTGCGAGCGCTGCGACAAGGCTTGGGCGGGCGACTTTTTCGGTCTTCATCATGGGTGGGTCCTCCTGGTGACGCCAAGCCAATGCGCGGCCCATTGTGAAGGTTCCAGGTGCGGTGTTCCGCAGCATGCTGAACCCGCCCCATGCAGGGTGGTCGCGGTAGGCGAGCGAGGCGCCTTAACCCTTGCGGGAGACGGGCCTGGCTGGAATGGTGACGCTGCCGTCCGTCTTAGGAGCTTGCGCCATGTTCCCTCGTTTGCGTCCCGCCCGTTTCGATCGGGCTCGGTCAGGAGTCATTGGGGCGGCCCTGGCCCTCGTCCTGGCGGGTTGCGGCGATCAAGCTAGCCCTGAAGCGAACGCCCCGCCGCCACCGCCGGCGGTGGCTGAGCGTCAGGAGGGCTTCAAGGCTCTGGGGGCGGCCTTCAAGATCATCAATGACCAGCTCAGGACCGGCAGCCCAGATATGGCCGCCATCGCGCCCGCCGCCGATCGGATGAGTGAGTTGGCCCAGCAGATTCCCGGCTGGTTTCCCGCCGGAACAGGTCCAGATGACGGGGTGAGGACCGACGCCCTGGCGACCGTCTGGAGCGACCCAGACGGATTCGCCGCAGCTCACACCCGTCTGGTGGCCGCCACTGGCCGCCTGCAGGAACTGGCCACGGCGGGCGACGTCGAGGCGCTGCGCGAGCATGTGAGGGGGGTCGGCGCCAGCTGCGGCGGCTGTCACGACAACTTCCGGGTCAAGCAGTAGCCATGACTGGCCAGGGACCCCGCGTCCGGGTCTGGGACCTGCCCACCCGCCTTGTTCACTGGGCCCTGGTGGTTCTGGTGGTGGTGGCCTGGCTGACCGGCGGCGAGCAGATGAACATTCACCGCTACGCGGGCTATGGCATCCTGGGCCTGGTCATCTTCCGTCTCTATTGGGGCGTGGCGGGCGGGTCCACGGCGCGGTTCTCGCAGTTCGTGAAGGGACCTGGCGCGGTGCTCGCCTATGTGCGGGGCTGGCGCGGGGCGCCGGCGAGCTTTGGCCACAACCCCCTTGGCGCGCTCAGCGTGCTGCTGCTCGTGGTGCTGCTGATCTCGCAGGTGGGCCTTGGCCTGTTCGCCATCGACATCAACGGCATGGAGTCAGGCCCCTTTGCGCGGTTTGTCGACTTCGAGACGGGCCGCCAGGCGTCCGACTTGCATGAGCTGAACTTCCGGCTGTTGCAGGCCGCCGTGGCGTTGCATCTGGTGGCCATCGCCGCCTATGCGGTGTTCAAGCGCCGCAACCTGGTGAGGCCCATGGTGACCGGCCAGGACGCGACCCCCGGCCTGGAGGGCGAGCTGCGTCCGGCGCCCCTGTGGCGCCTTGCGGTGGGCGTGGCGATCGCCGTCTTGGTGGTGGTGCTGATCGCCCGCGCAGGCTAGTCAGCCGCCTCATGATCCTGACCCTTTCCTGCGCCGACCGGCCCGGCATCGTCAGCCGGGTGGCCAGCTTCCTGTTCGACGGCGGCGGCAACATCATCGACGCCCAGCAGTTCGGCGACGTCGAGACTGGCCGCTTCTTCATGCGCGTGGTGTTCGAGGCTGGCGACACCTCGGCCGAAAACCTGCGCGACGCCTTCGCCCCCATCGGCGTCGAGTTCGGCATGAACTGGACCCTTCGCGACCCCAAGGTGCGGCGCAAGGTGATGATCCTGGCTTCTCAGGCCGATCACTGCCTGTCGGACCTGGTCTGGCGCTGGCGTCGCGGCGAGCTGCCCATGGAGATCTGCGCGGTGGTGTCGAACCACCCGGCCGACACCTATTCCAGCATCGACCTCAGCGGGCTGCCCTTCCACCATCTGCCCGTGAACCGGGACACCAAGCTGGAGCAGGAGGCTGCGGTCTGGTCGCTGGTCCAGTCCACCGGCGCCGAGCTGGTGGTGCTCGCCCGCTACATGCAGATCCTGTCCGACGGCCTGGCCGCCAAGCTGGAGGGGCGCTGCATCAACATCCACCACTCCTTCCTGCCGGGCTTCAAGGGTGCGCGGCCCTACCATCAGGCCCATGCCCGCGGCGTGAAGGTGATCGGGGCGACGGCCCACTATGTCACCGCCGATCTCGACGAAGGCCCGATCATCGAGCAGGACGTGGAGCGGATCAGCCACCGCGACACCCCCGCCGCCCTGATCCGCAAGGGCCGCGACATTGAGCGCCGGGTGCTGGCCCGGGCCGTCCGCTGGCACCTGGAGGACCGGGTGCTGCTGAACGGCGCCAAGACGGTGGTCTTCACCGACTGAGCGCGTTCCGATAAGTGGGAACCGGTTATCGGGAGGAAACGCGCTCAAGACTAAGAGGCCGTCCTCAGTAGGAGCGCGGCAGGCCCAGGACGTGTTCGGCCAGATAGGCCAGGATCAGGTTCGTCGAGATCGGCGCCACCTGATAGAGGCGGGTCTCGCGGAACTTGCGCTCCACGTCGTATTCCTCCGCGAAGCCGAAGCCCCCATGGGTCTGGACGCACATGTCGGCCGCCGCCCACGACGCTTCGGAGGCCAGCAACTTGGCCATGTTGGCCTCTTCACCGGCCGGATCGCCCGCCTCGTAGCGGGCGGCGGCCTCATAGGTCATCAGCTTGGCCGCCCGGACCTGGGCATAGGCCCGGGCGATGGGGAACTGGACCCCCTGGTTCTGGCCGATGGGCCGGCCAAAGACCACGCGGCTGCTGGCGTAGGCCCGCGCCTTGTCCACGAACCAGCGCCCGTCGCCGATACACTCGGCCGCGATCAGGATGCGCTCGGCGTTCATGCCGTCGAGAATATAGCGGAAGCCCTTGCCCTCTTCACCGATCAGGCATGAGGCGGGGATTTCCAGATCATCGAAGAAGAGCTCGGTGGTGGCGTGGTTGAACATGGTGCGGATCGGCTTGATCGTCAGGCCGCGCCCGACCGCCTCGCGCATGTCGATCAGAAAGACCGACAGGCCTTCGGTCTTCTTCGCGGTCTCCCCCCGCGGGGTGGTCCGGGCCAGGAGCACCATCAGGTCGGAATGCTCCGCTCGGCTGATCCACACCTTCTGGCCGTTGATGACGTAGGTGTCGCCCTTGCGCACCGCCTGGGTGGTGATGGCGGTGGTGTCGGTGCCGGCGCCGGGTTCGGTGACGCCGAAGGCCTGCAGCCGCACCTCGCCCGAGGCGATCTTGGGCAGCCATTGCGACTTCTGCGCCGCGCTGCCGTGCCGCAGCACCGTGCCCATGGTGTACATCTGGGCGTGGACGGCCGCGGCGTTGCAGCCGCTGGCGTGGATCTCCTCCAGGATCGCCGCGGCCGCCGACAGGCCCAGGCCGCTGCCGCCATAGGCCTCCGGGATCAACACACCCAGCAGGCCGGCCTCCGTCAGGGCCTGGACGAATTCGGTGGGATAGGTTCGCTCGCGATCGCGCGCCCGCCAGTATTCGCCGGGAAACCCAGCGCAGAGCCTGCGCACGGTTTCGAGGACGGCCTCATGTTCCTGCGCCGGGTTCATCACGATCTCCCATTGGCTGACCCGTCCAAGCCCTTAGATGAGGCGGGCGCGTCAGGAAACCGCGCCCCTACGTCAAGTCCGGCCAGGTCAGCCCCTTCGGGCGGCCAGCGCTGGCGCTTGGCGGCGGATTGCGGCAGATGGCGCGGAGAAACCCCATCCCATGGAGCCAACCCCTTGGACCAGCTTAAGGCGCTGATCACCTCGCCGCGCACAGAGAAGATCATCACCGCTCTGATCGTACTCAACGCGATCACACTTGGGCTGGAGACAAGCGCCTGGGCCATGGCCAACTTCGGACCGGTGCTGCTGGTGCTGGACCGGGCGATCCTGGCGGTCTTCGTCACTGAGATCATCGCCCGGATCGCCGTCCACCGGTTGGCCTTCTTCAAGGACCCCTGGAGCCTGTTCGACTTCGCCATTGTGACCATCGCCCTGGTTCCCGCCGCCGGCGCCTTCTCGGTGTTGCGTGCCCTGCGCATCCTGCGGGTGCTGCGGATGATCACCCTGGTGCCGTCTCTTCGCCGGGTGGTGGGCGCCCTGATCAGCGCCTTGCCGGGGATGGGCTCGATCATCCTCTTGATGACGCTGATCTTCTATGTGGCCTCGGTGATGGCCACCAAGCTGTTCGCCGCAAGCTTCCCGGAGTGGTTCGGCTCGATCCCGGCCTCGGCCTATTCCCTGTTCCAGATCATGACCCTGGAGAGCTGGTCCATGGGCATCGTGCGGCCGGTGATGGAGGTCTATCCCTACGCCTGGGCCTTCTTCGTTCCGTTCATTCTCTGCACCACCTTCACCATGCTGAACCTGTTCATCGGCATCGTCGTCAACGCCATGCAGAGCGAGCATGAGGAGGAGGCCAAGGCCGAACGCATGCAGATCGAGGAAGACCTGCGTCTGGCCAGCGTCGAGCGACAGCAAGCCCATGCCGAAGACGCCGCCGATCTTGCCGCCCTGCGTCAGGAGCTGGGCGCCCTGCGCCAGGAGATCGGCGCCTTGAGCCAGCGACTTTCCCCACCCTGAGGCCAGGAGACGGTTAGGCTTAAGCTTTGGTTGAGGCGCTCCGATCTAGGTTGCGGCTGGTCCGCCAGTTCGTCGTGACCCATTGCGTGGAGCGCCCGCCATCTCTCGTGGAAGCCGCCTGGCCCTGATCGCCGCCGTGCTTTGCGGCTGTTACGTCAGCAATCTCTGGCTGACCAATGTGCTGCGCGAGACCACGGGTGTCGGGACGCTCTGGACGGCGAACGCCTTCGTCATCGGCGCCATCCTGCTGCTGCCGGCCCGCTGGGCTCCGGCCTGCCTGGCGGTAGGCTTCATCCTCCAGGTCGCGGTCATTCTCGCCTTCGGCCACCCTCTCTATGGCGCGGTGGGCTACAGCCTGTTGAATGTGATCGAGGCTGTGGCGATCGTCTATCTGGCCCGGCGCCTGAATGCGGTTCGTCTGACGACGCCCGCGCGGTTCGCCGCCCTGATTTTCCTGGCGCTGGCGCCCGTCCTGGTGATCGCCGCCCTGCTGCTCGGCCTCGGCGCCCTGGTGATTGAAGGGGAGTTCCCCGCCGCCATGTTGATCAACCGGCTGGGGGCGAAATTCCTTGGAATGTCCCTGGTGCTGCCGGCCATTCTCCTGCTCAGCCAGGGCCGGCGCACCCGCCTTGTGTCTGAGCGGTCCCTGGAAATCACCCTTGGCTATGTGGCTGTGGCTGTGCTGGTGGCGCTGATCATCACGCCCGCCGCGCCGATCGCCTTGCTGGCCATGTTCCCGGTGATCACCATTCTCGGCCTGCGGACGGGGCCGCAAGCGGTCACCGTGGCCATGGCTGTGGCCTGCGTGGTGCTGCTGACCGTGGGCTTCCTCTGGGGGCGTACGCCCGTCCTGGCCGAGACGCAGACCCTCAATCAGCAGGTCACGATCTTCCAGGTCTATCTGGGCCTGGTGTTCGGCACCGGCATCGTCACCGCGCTGATGGCCATCCATCAACAGCGTCTGCGAGACCTGATCCTCCGGCGCTCCATCAGCCATCAGCGGGCGCGGGAGCGGGCCGAAGCGGCCTCGGTGGCCAAGACCGACTTCCTGGCGACCATGAGCCACGAGATTCGCACACCGCTGAACTCGATCATCGGCTTCGCCCAGGTGCTGGAGCGCGACCGGGAGATGCGAGCCGACAGCCGCCGACAGATCGACCTGATCCGCCGTTCCGGCATCGCCCTGCTGACGGTCGTCAACGACATCCTCGACTTTTCCAAGGTCGAGGCGGGCCGGATCGAGCTGGACCCCAAGCCCGTCGATCTGACCGCTGTCTGTCAGGACGCCTTGGCCATTGTCACCGAGGCCGCCGAAGGCAAGGGGCTGGCCTTGACCATGGTGGTGGTGGGCGAGACCGTCGCCGCCCATGTCTGCGATGACCACCGCCTATGCCAGGTGCTGCTGAACTATCTGAACAATGCGGTGAAGTTCACCGATGCGGGCGAGGTGACCCTGACCCTCACGGTGACCCCCGAGGGCGACCGGGACCGGGTGCGCATCTCGGTCGCCGACACTGGGGTCGGCATTGCGCCGGCGGCGGCGGCGCGGCTGTTCCAGCGGTTCAGCCAGGTGGACTCCTCAGTGAGCCGCACCCACGGGGGCAGCGGGCTCGGACTGGCGATCTGCAAGGGGCTCATCGAGGCCATGGGCGGTCAGGTGGGCGTGGAGTCTGCGCCGGGCGCCGGTTCGACCTTCTGGCTGGAGCTGGCCCTCGAGCGTAGTCACGACCTCGCCCCGGTGACCGCCGATACGGGCGAGGGGCAGGCCCTCGCCGCCCATGTGCTGCTGGTGGACGATCATCCCATGAACCGGGAGCTCGGTGTTCTGATGCTGCAGATTCTGGGCTGCACCGCCGATGTGGCCTGCGATGGCCGCGAGGCCATTGAGGCCGCGAAGTCCGGCGCCTATGACGCCATCCTGATGGATGTGCATATGCCCGTGGTGGACGGCCTCGCCGCCACCCGCGCCATTCGCGCCCTGGAAGGCCATATCGGTCGGGTGCCGATCATCGCCATGAGCGCAGATGTGCTCCCCGAACAGATCACCCGCATGCGCGAAGCCGGCATGGTCGACAGCGTCGGCAAGCCGGTGAAGATCGAGGATCTGCACGCCTGTCTCGCCCGCTGGACCTGCGCCGCCGCCGGCGAGGCCGCCGCCGCCTGAGGCTGGCCGAGAGTCAGGGGAGGGGCTGGCCCTCCGCCGTCCGGTTCCTGTCCCAGGAGCCGAACTCATAGGCGATGCAGCGGTCAATCAGGACCCGCCACACGGGTTCGGCGATGGCTTCGGATAGCCCGGCCTCCCGGGCTGCGGCGCGGACCTTGGCCACAACATCCTCGATGCGGGCTTCGTCGCGCACCACGCCACGGTGGGGCTTGATGCGCGCCGCGGCGTCCATGAAGCCCTGGCGTTCGGCCAGCAGCTGGACCAGGGCGCGGTCGAGGGCGTCCACCCCCTGACGGACCTCAGCCATGGTCGTGCAGTCGGCAGGCGCCTTGTGGTCGTCGATCTCAATCAGCATTCCGCACTCAGATGTATGGCGCGCCGGCGCCTGTGTTCAGATGCCGGCCCCGTTGTCGATGGCTCGCAGGGCGGCCTCATGGGCCTGGGCTTCGGCCGTGATCCAGGCGACGAACGCCTTGACCTGCGGCAGCCGGCCCTTGGCCTTGGGATGGACGAGGTAATAGGCGAAGTCCACCGCTGTGGCGATCTGTAAGGGCGCCACCAGCCGTCCGGCCTCAAGGTCGGCGATGGCCAGGGTGCGCTTGGCCAGCGCCACGCCGCGGCCATTGGCGGCGGCCTCGATCACCAGGCTCGACTGATTGAACCGAGGTCCCCGGGAGCCATCCACGTTCTTCAAGCCCCGGGCCGCCAGCCACATGGCCCAGTCGGGACAGGAGGCGTCCAGCTCCGCAGAGCCGTCATGCAGCAGGATGTGATTGACCAGGTCGGCCGGATCGTTCAGCGGCGTCCGGGCCAGAAGGTCCGGGCTGGCCACGGCCAGAACTGTCTCGCTCATCAGCGGCGTCACCTCCAGGCCGGGATACCGTCCTGAGCCATAGCGGATAGCGATATCCACCTCGCCGGCGGTGAGATCGACCAGCTCCATGCCGGCTGAGAGCCAGACATCGACCTGAGGGTGGGCCTCTTCGAACTTGCCGAGCCGCGGCACCAGCCACTTGGCGGCGAAGGAGGGGGCCGCGGTGATGCTCAGCCGACGCCCGTCCACCGCCGCGGTCAGCAGGGAGGCGGCTTCGGCGAGGCGGTCAAAGGCCTCGCGCAGGGCGGGCAGGGCGGTCTGGGCGGCGTCGGTCAGCAGCAGGCCCTTGGGCGTGCGCTTGAAGAGGGCCGCGCCCACATAGTCCTCAAGGTTCTGAATTTGCTGGCTGACCGCGCCGGGCGTCACCGACAGCTCCTCGGCGGCGCGGCTGAAATTCAGATGTCGGGCCGCCGCCTCGAAGGCCCGCAGGGCGTTGAGCGGCGGCAACCGGCGGCGATCGCCGGTGCGTTCGGCCTGTCGTTCCATGAGTTTTCCTGAACCCCCGGGCAGAACTCCTTGGGTTGCGAAGTGGGGTGGTTTTCCCCAGTTTGCAAGCATCCGGCGATGTATCGGCCCTTTCGTCGGCGGATATTCGGCGGGACGAGCCTCGGTTCGTCCCGCCGAGCTTCGGGCCACAGGTGTTAGAGAAGCTAAAACCATGACGTCCACTGATCGCGGCAACAGGCGCGCCGGCGGCCTCGTCCTCCTGGACGGGGCGGCCACCCGTGCGGCCGGGACGGTCTGGCTGGTCGGGGCGGGTCCCGGCGATCCCGAACTCCTGACCATCAAGGCGCTGAAGGCGCTGCAGGGCGCCCAGGTGGTGGTGCATGACGGCCTGGTGTCGGACGAGATTCTGCAGTTGGCCCCGGCGGCGGCCCAGCGCATCAGCGTGGCCAAGCGCAAGTCCCGGCACGCCTATGCCCAGGATGAGATCAACCGGATGCTGGTGGCCTTCGCCCTGCAGGGCTTGAGGGTCGTGCGGTTGAAGGGCGGCGATCCGTTTATCTTCGGCCGTGGCGGCGAGGAGCTGGAAGCCTGCCGCGAGGCAGGCGTCGAGTGCGTCATCGTGCCCGGCGTCACCGCGGCCCTGGCGGCCGGCGCCAGCGCCGGCGCCCCCCTGACCCATCGGGGCCTCGCCCAGGCGGTGACCTTCGTCACCGGCCACGCGGCCCGGGATGGCGAGCCGGACCTGGACTGGCAGAGCCTGGCCCGTCCCAACCAGACGGTGGTCATCTATATGGGCGTCTCAACCGCGTCCGGAATCGCCCGCAGGCTGACACAGGCCGGCCGTAACCCCGCCACCCCGGCGCTTATTGTCGAGAACGCCAGCCGGGCCGACGAGCGCCGCATCGTCACAAGCCTGGCCGGCCTCGCCGAAGCAGCGGCGGCCCTGAAGGGGCCAGCCCTGCTGATCGTCGGCGAAGCCATGGCCCTGGCCGCGGCCGGCGAGCCTGGCCAGTTGACACAGATTGAAGCTCGCGCCGCCGAGCTGGGAGGCAAGTGAGATGAAGGCCCTGACCGCCAATCGCCTGACCGATGGCGATGTCGTCTTCTGGAAGGCCGGCCAATGGGTCGAGCGCTTCGGGGACGCTGAGCTCTTTGACGACGCAGAGGCCGCCGAGACCGCGGAGGGGCAGGCCAAGTCGCAGCCCACCGTGGTGATCGATCCCTATCTGATCGACCTGATGGAATCCGACGGCCTGTGGGCGCCGCTCAGCTATCGCGAGCGCATCCGGGCCCTGGGTCCGACCAATCATCCGACCCACGGCAAGCAGGCCGAGGGGGGCGAGATGATTGAGGCGCTGATGCACGCCGATGGTGCCGCCCGCTCCAGCGGCCGCGTCAACCTGATCAAGCGTAAGTAAAGGAGGCGCGGGATGTACCAGTACGACACTGTCGACAAGGAATTCGTCGCCGACCGTTCCCGCGAGTTCCGCGAGCAGGTGGGCCGCCGCCTGTCGGGCGAACTGAGCGAAGACCAGTTCAAGATGCTTCGCTTGATGAACGGCCTCTATCTGCAACTGCACGCCTATATGCTGCGGATCGCCATTCCCTATGGGTCGCTGAATTCCCGCCAGATGCGCCGGCTGGCTCATATCGGCCGGGTCTATGACCGGGGCTATGGCCACTTCACCACCCGCCAGAACCTGCAGTTCCACTGGATCAAGCTGCGGGATGCGCCCGACATCCTCGACCAGCTGGCCGAGGTGGACATGCACGCCATCCAGACCAGCGGCAACTGCATCCGCAATGTGACCTCCGACCCCTATGCCGGCGCCACGGCCGAGGAGCTGGACGATCCGCGGGTCTGGTCCGAAGCGATCCGCCAGTGGTCGAGCCTGCACCCGGAATTCTCCTTCCTGCCGCGCAAGTTCAAGATCGCCATCACCGCCTCGGCCAAGGATCGCACGGCCGCCAAGGTCCACGATATTGGCCTGATGATCCGTCGCGGCCGCGACGGCCAGCTGGGCTTTGAGGTGATCGTCGGCGGCGGCCTGGGCCGGACCCCCTATGTGGGCCCGACCATCACCGAATTCCTGCCGGCCAACCGGCTGTTCTCCTACCTGGAGGCGATCCTGCGGGTCTATAACCGCCACGGCCGCCGGGACAATATCTACAAGGCCCGGATCAAGATCCTGGTCGCGGCCCTGGGCGCCGAGGAGTTCGCCCGTCAGGTGGCCGAGGAATGGGCCAAGATCGGTCCTGAAGGCGACCTGCCCGACACCGAGCTCGCCCGGATCCGCGGCGCCTTTGCGGGAACCGCCTTCGAACCGCTGCCGGCGGTCTCGCAGGCCTTTGAGACCGCCAAGGCCTCGGACCCCAGCCTCGCGCGCTTCGCCCGCAACAATCTGCGCGCCCACAAGAAGCCCGGCTACGCCATCGTCGAGGTCTCCCTGAAGACCATCGGCGAGACCCCCGGCGACGCCACCTCGGACCAGATGGACGTGATCGCCGACCTGGCCGAACGCTACGGCCAGGACGATATCCGGGTGACTCACGAGCAGAACCTGGTCCTGCCCCATATCCGGCTCGATGACGTGCCGGAGGTCTTCGCCCAGTTGAAGGCCGCGGGCCTCGCCAGCGCCAATGTGAACCTGATCTCCGACATCATCGCCTGCCCGGGGCTGGACTACTGCGCGCTGGCCAACGCCCGGGCCATCCCCGTGGCCCAGCAGATCGCCCAGACCTTCGCCGACCCTGATCGGGCCGAGTCGATCGGCGAGCTGAAGATCAAGATCAGCGGCTGCATCAACGCCTGCGGCCACCACCATGTGGGCCACATCGGCATCCTGGGGGTCGATAAGAAGGGTGAGGAATTCTACCAGCTCACCCTGGGCGGCTCCGGCGCCGAGGATGCTGCGGTGGGCAAGATGCTCGGCCCGGCCCTGCCTTACGACAAGGTGGCCAGCGCCATTGACACCTTGGTCGAGGTCTATCTGCGCGAACGCCGCGATGGCGAGCGCTTCCTCGACACCTATCGCCGCACCGGCGTCGAACCCTTCAAGGAGGCCGTCTATGCCGACGCTCATTAGGCGACAGGACGACGATAAGTTCGTCCTGGCCGATGACCCCTTTACCGCGGTGGCCGATGATGAAGGCCTGCCGCAGGGCGATGTCATCATCTCCTTCACCCGCTTCCAGGCCGAGGGCGAGCGGTTGCTGGCCGAGGGCCGCGCCGTGGGCGTGCGCCTGGAGCCGGCCGAGGAGGTGGAGGCCCTGGCCTATGACCTGCCGCGGATCGCGGTGGTGGCGCTGGCCTTCCCCAAGTACCGGGACGGTCGAGCCTATACGGGGGCGCGGCTGCTGCGGGAACGGTTCGGCTATGCCGGCGAGATTCGCGCCGTGGGCGAGGTGTTACGTGAACAGGCCGGCTTCATGGTCCGCTGCGGCTTCGACGCCTTTGCGCCCGCTGATGGGGCCAGCCCCCAGGACTGGGCGCACGCCGTCCACCGCCATCGCCACGTCTATCAGCGGGCCGCCGACCTCCGGACGCCGGCCTTTGTGGAGCGCGACGGAGGGTGACCATGGCCTATGATCAGACCGACCGGCCTTCCGTCGCCGACCGACTCGACGCCGAACTGCGTCACGCTGAGCCGACCGCCATTATCGCCGCGGCCTATCGCGAATTTGGCGACAAGCTGGCGATGGTCTCTTCGTTCGGGGCGGAGTCGGCGGTGCTGCTGCATCTGGCGGCCCAGGTGAGCAAGGACATACCTGTCCTGTTTCTCGACACCGGCATGCTGTTTGGCCAGACCCTGGACTACCGCCGCAACCTGGCCAACCGCCTGGGCCTGACCGACGTGCGCGACCTGCGTCCGCACTATCAGGACCTGGCCGTATCGGACCCCCAGGCCAAGCTCTGGCAGACCGATGTCGATGGCTGCTGCCATATCCGCAAGGTCCTGCCGCTGGACCGGGCCCTGGCCGACTTCGACGCCTGGATCACCGGGCGCAAGCGCTTCCACGGGGGCGACCGCCTGGCTTTGCGCGTGGTCGAGGCGGCTGAGACCCAGACCAAGTTCAACCCCCTGGCCAACTGGGGCAAGGAAGACCTGGACGCCTATGTCCTGGCCCACGACCTGCCGCCCCATCCCCTGGTGGCGCAGGGATTTCCGTCCATCGGTTGCTGGCCTTGCACCTCGCCCGTCGAGGATGGTCAGGACGTGCGGGCCGGCCGCTGGCAGGGTTCGCAAAAGAGCGAATGCGGCATACATGTCGCCCGCGCGCCGGGTGTTTTGGTGAGTGGCGGCTCCGGCAATGTTGGCGGCGATATCTGATCGCCGGCTGAACAGAAAGACGAAGTAATGACAGACGTGACCGTGGCCGCTCCGGCGCCCAAGAAGGCCGGCGCCTTCCACCTGGAGACCGTGACCTGGGTCCAGCATTGGACCGACAGCCTGTTCTCGTTCCGCACCACCCGTGATCCGTCCCTGCGGTTTTCCAGCGGCCAGTTCGTGATGGTCGGCCTGGAAGTGGACGGCAAGCCCCTGCTGCGGGCCTACTCCATCGCCAGCCCCGCATGGCACGAGGAGCTGGAATTCTATTCCATCAAGGTGCCCGACGGCCCGCTGACCTCGCGCCTGCAGAAGATCCAGGTGGGCGACCAGGTGCTGATCGGCCGCAAGCCCACCGGCACCCTGGTGCTGGACGGCCTGAAGCCCGGCAAGCGGCTCTATATGCTGGGGACGGGCACCGGCCTGGCGCCCTGGCTGTCCCTCGCCCGCGATCCCGAGGTCTATGAGCGGTTCGACGATGTGATCGTCACGCACACGGTGCGCAATGTGGCCGACCTGAACTATCGCGAACTGTTCGAGGAAGACCTGGCCCAGGACGAGATCCTGTCCGAGGTGATCGGCGGCAAGCTGCGTTACTATCCCACCGTCACCCGTGAGCCCTTCAAGACCCAGGGGCGCATCACCAATCTGATCGCCTCGGGCAAGCTGTTCGAAGACCTGGGCGTGCCGCCGCTCGATCCCGCCGTGGATCGGCTGATGCTGTGCGGCGGTCCTTCGGTGCTGGCGGACCTCAAGACCATGCTCATCGAGCGCGGCTTCGAGGAAGGCTCGATCGCCAAGCCGGGCGACTTCGTGCTGGAAAAGGCCTTCGTCGAGACCTGAGGGCCTTGGCCCCTTGGCCTATTTGGCCGGGGGGCAGCCCTTGAACTCACCAACCTTGGTGACCGTCAGCTCGGACAGATTCAGGGGCATCATCGGCTTCATGGACGACCGCCCATGGCCGGTGAAGAGGTCGATCTTCTCGCCCTTGATCGCGCCGCCGACGTCAGAGGCGTACCAGTAGCCGTCGTGGGCGCCGCCGTCGGGCAGGGGGAGGCCGACGGTCTCCTTGATGAACAGCACGGTGCGGCGGGGGATCAGGTTCTTGTCGATGGCCGCGGTGCGCATGGCCACCACCTTGCAGCCCAGGGAATCCAGCGCGCCCACGCCCGCGGCGCCGGCGTGATAGAGCGTCGCGCGCATCCGATAGGCTGGCGTGCCCGGCAGACCGCCGGTCATGGCGCCGACAATCAGATCGCCGATCGGGTCGCTGGTCGAGGCCTGGGCGCTGGAGGCCATGGCCAGAAGGGGTAGAGCCGCCAGGGCGGCGAGGCGGCGTCGCATGGCGGCGTCATCCTGCGTCGTTAAACTGGTAGGGGCGTGGGTAGCCGCCCTGGCGCGGGATCGCAAGCCGTTCAATTGAGGTCTTCTCGAGGCGCTACGAGTCTATCTGGCTTGGCGCCTGGCATTGCTCAGTTATCAACAGGCCGGTATCGACCTGGGGATTCATATGCGCCTGAAGATTTACGGGGACTCCATCTCGGGCAACTGCCTGAAGGTGAAGTGGACGGCGGAGCGGCTGGGTCTGGACTATGAGTGGATCGAGATCGACCTGCTGAAGGGCGAGACACAGACGCCGCAGTTTCGCGAGATCAATCCCGCGGGCCAGGTCCCGGTGGTCGTTCTGGCGGACGGGCGGCCGCTCGCCCAGTCCAACGCCATCATCCTCCATCTGGCTGAGGGCTCTGACCTGATCCCGAGCGACGCCTATGCCCGGGCCCGGATGCTCGAATGGATGTTCTGGGAGCAGTACAGTCACGAGCCCTATGTGGCGGTGGCGAGATTCCATGTGGTCTATCAGGGCCGGGCGGTGGCGGACCTCGATCCCAAGCTGGTGGCCAAGGGGGCGGGCGCCCTGCAACGGCTCGAGGATGGCCTGGAGGGCGCTCAATTCCTCGTGGGCGGTCAGCTCAGTCTCGCCGACGTCGCCCTGGTCGCCTATACCCGGCTGGCTGGCGAGGGCGGTTTCGACCTGGCGCGCTATCCGAAGGTCCAGGCCTGGATCGCGCGGGTGGAGGCGGCCCTGCCGATCAACGGCTAGGAGTTTCCGCGATGCGGATTGCGACGCTTCCCCTCGTCCTGGCGGCCCTCGCCGTCCTCTCGCCCAGCGCCGCCCTGGCCTGGGGCGGGCACGGTCACCGGATCATCGGGGTGGCGGCCATGGAGGCGCTGCCCGCTGAGGTCCCAGCCTTCCTGCGTGATCCGACGACCATCTCCCAGATCGGCGAACTGAGCCGCGAGCCCGACAGGTCCAAGGGCGCCGGCAAGATCCATGATTCCAACCGCGATCCCGCCCACTTCGTCGATATTGATGACGCCGGCCTCGTGATGGGCGGGCCGAAATTTGAAAAGCCGCTGACCCCGACCCGCGCCGACTACGAAGCCCAGCTGCAGGCGGCAGGGACCGACAGCTGGAAGGCCGGCTATCTCCAGTACTCGATTGTTGACCAGTATCAGCAGCTGACCCTGGATTTCGCCTATTGGCGGGTCCTGGTCGCCGCCGAGGCCCGCGAAAGCGACCCCGGCCGCCGGGCCTGGTACGCCGCTGACCGGGCCCTGCGCGAGGGCCTGCTGAAGATGACGATCGGCTCGCTCTCACACTATGTGGCTGACGCGTCCCAGCCATTGCACACCACGGTGCACTACAACGGCTGGAGCGCGGACTATCCAAATCCCCAGGGCTACACGACGGCCAAGATCCATGGGGTCTTTGAAGGGGAGTTCACCCGCGCGCATGTGACTCTGAGCGATCTGAAGGGCGCCATGGCGCCTCTGCGCCTTTGTGACTGCGCCATCGAAGACCGCACGGTCGACTACATCCTGGCCGGCTTCTCCCAGGTCGAGCCGTTCTACATTCTGGAAAAGGCTGGCGGTTTCGTCACCGGGGACCCCCGCGGGGTCGCCTTCGTCCTGACCCAGACCAGCGCCGGCGCTTCGGAGCTGCGCGACCTGGTGGTGGAAGCCTGGCGCGACAGCGCCGACTCCCAGGTGGGCTGGCGACCGGTCAAGGTCGCCGATGTCGAAGCCGGCCGGGTCGATCCCTTTGACGCCCTGTTCTCCATCGACTGATGGAGACGGTTCCGCAGTTTGGAAGCCCGCAGCCCGGTCGCGCCTATCCCGACCGGCCGGTGGCCTTTGGGGTCGGTGTGCGCGACGGCCTGGTGGCCCTGGTCCGGGTGGAGCCCGCCGACGGGCCGGTGCGGATCGACCTACCCGGCGGCGGCATCGATCCAGGGGAGACTCCCCAAGCGGCCCTGGCCCGCGAGTTTGTCGAGGAGACCGGCCTGGAGGTGGCGGCCCGCGCTCGGCTGACCCTGGCCGACCATTACTTCGTCAATGGCGCGGCCGAGGCCTTCAACACCCGCGGCGTCTTCTTCGCCGTCGACATCCTGGCCGAGCATCCGGACCGGAAGATCGAAGCTGATCACACCCTGTTCTGGCGTCCGCCCCAGGCGGCCCTGACCCTGCTCAGCCGCGAAAGCCACGCCTGGGCCCTGACCTGCTGGTTGAGGCGCGGCTGAACGGCGGAGGCCCCTGCGTTGCGCCCGCCGCCGCCACAAGCTAGTGGCAGGTCCAAGCATCCCTCAGGAGTCGCCATGCCCCAGGCCCAGATCATCGACGGCAAGGTCTATGCCGAGCGTGTCCGCGCCTCGGTGGCCCAGGAGGTCTCGACCCTTCGCCGGGACCACGACATCCAGCCAGGCCTGGCGGTGATCGTGGTCGGCGATGACGCCGCCAGCCAGGTCTATGTGAGGTCCAAGGGCGAGCAGTCCCTGGCCGTCGGCATGCACTCGGTCACCCACCGGCTGCCGGCCGATGCGCATATTGACGAACTTCTGCTGCTGATCGCCGGGCTCAACGAAGACCCCCGCATCCACGGCATACTGCTGCAACTGCCATTGCCGGGTCATCTGGACCAGCGCGCGGCCCTGGCGGCCATCAGCCCGGACAAGGACGTCGATGGCCTGCATGTGGTCAATGCCGGACGTCTGGCCAATGGCGAGCCGGCGCTGATCCCCTGCACGCCGCTGGGCTGCATGATCATGCTGCGCGAGACCTTGGGCGATCTGACGGGCAAGCATGCCGTCGTCGTCGGACGTTCTGTTCTGGTGGGCCGCCCGGTGGCGCAACTGCTGCTGCAGGCCGACTGCACCGTGACCATCGGCCACTCCCGCACCCTGGACCTGCCGGCGGTTTGTCGTCAGGCCGATATTCTGGTGGCCGCGGTGGGCCGGCCGCAAATGATCCGCGGCGATTGGATCAAGCCGGGGGCGGCGGTGATCGATGTTGGCATCAACCGCGTCCCCTTCGACAATCCGGAGAAGGCGGCCGCAGGCCGGACCAAGCTGGTGGGCGATGTGGCCTTCAAGGAGGCCCGTGAGGTCGCGGGCTGGATCACGCCAGTGCCCGGCGGCGTGGGCCTGATGACGGTGGCCTGCCTGCTGCAAAACACCCTCACCGCCGCCAGGCGCCAGAACGGCCTGGGCTAGGGGGCTCGGGTCAAATGGGCAAGGTGGGGGGCGACGCCTCAGCGCCGCCCCCACAACCCTATTCGCTCCAGTAGGGGATCGACCGGAGGAACAGCTTCTTGGGCACCGTGCCATAGATGATCAGCACGCCATCCACCGCCTCGGCGACCGCGAAGTCGACGGCGATGCTGGAGATCGAATAGGCGTCGGCCGTGGACAGGCCTGCATGGGACTGCAGGAAGGCCACAGTGTTCTCCACCGATTTCCGCAGGGCGTTGTCCAGGTCTTCGTCGAGGCCCATGACGTAGTAGTTTTCGGCATCCTCGGCGAAGGGGGCGGGCATGTCGGCGCCCTTGCCCTTGTGGACGATGAACTGGAGCGTGCCGGTCAGAGACGCCTCGATGGCGTTGCCCGACACCTCGCCGTCGCCCTGCGCCGCATGGGCGTCGCCTGTGTAAAACAGGGCGCCGGGATTGAAGACCGGCAGGTAGAGGGTGGAGCCCACCACCAGTCGCTTCAGGTCCATATTTCCGCCGAAGATACCAGGCGCGCGCGAGCCGACCTGACCAATCTCCGGCTCCGGGGCCACGGCCATGATCCCCAGGAACGGCCCCAGGGGAACCTCGATCTCGTCGGAGAAGAGCGCCACCTTCCGCTCCAGGTCGAACTTGAGGATCTTCTGAACCTGTTGGCTGAGCAGGCCAGGCACGACGCCGCCGGTGCCCGGGCTGTTGACGCCGTAGGGGACCCGGTGCTCGAGGTCGATGACCCGGATCTCCAGCATGTCGCCAGGCTCTGCGCCCTCAACATAGATGGGGCCCGTAAGGACGTGACCCCGCCAGCCCCCGCCGCTGCTGGCCGCGGCGATGTCCTTGACGTCCTGCAGCACCTCGTCGGCGGAGATGCCGGCCTGGGCGAAATAGGCCACAGGATCGTCGGTGAGACCCCCGTGGGAGACCGTGTCGATCCGCACGGTCTGTCCGGACGTGATCCGCAGAACCGGCGCCCGGGTGGCCGAGATCGATCCGCGCAGGACGGTTTCAGGGGTCGAACGAAGATAGGCGTCATGGGCCGCGGGCTGGGCCAGCGCCGGCGCCGAGAGGGCGGCGATGGCGGCGGCCAAAAGCAGAGGTCTGATCACGTTGGGATTTCCTTTTCCGATGGTGGGGGGCGACATCTAGAAGCTCATCCGCACGCCGGCCTTGAAGGCGCGGCCGACCAGGTCGTAGGGCGAGCCGCCAAGGCTGATCGCCACGATCGGCGGGTCCTTGTCGAACAGGTTGTCGATGTTGAGATAGGCCTGGATCTGCCGGCCAGGGCGGTCGACCACCTGGTAGCGCAGGCTGGTGTTCCAGTAGACCGCCTCGGGCCAGACGTTCTTGTTGACGCTGTTGGAGGCGGCCGGGTTGTAGGTCGGGTCTTCCGGTCCCACGAGATTGACGTTGTACTTGATGGTGCTGGTGTAGCGGACCATCAGGTTGGCGGTCAGACGGCCCAGATTGTAGGTCGCCTGGCCGTTCCACGACCAGGTCGGGATGGTGGCGCCGGCGTTGTCGGTGTCGCGAATCCCGGCGATGGTCCGCAGATCATCCACCCAGGTGCCGAGGGCCCGCAGGGTCAGGGCGCCCGGCAGGTCGAAGTTCTCCAGCGGGGCGCGGTAGGCCATCTCGATGTCCACCCCGTTGGTCTTCAGGGCGTTCAGGTTGAGCTGGGGGACGTTGACCCGGGCGACGCCGATGGGGCTGCTGGGATCAAGTTCGACGAACCGGGCATAGGACTGATCGCCGCCCACCAGCAGCCGATCAAGAATCTCTTGGACACCCAGGGTGGCGATGACGTCACGGATCTCGATGTCGTAGTAGTCGACCGAGGCGCGGAACCCGGAGGCCCACTCCCAGCTCGGCTGGAAGACCAGGCCGATGGTCGTGGTGTCGGCGGTTTCGGGAACCAGCTGATCGTTGCCCACCGTATTGCTCTTGGTGAAGCCTGAGCGGCCGGTGACCCGGTTCACCACATTGGGATTGCCTTCGGAGCCGGGATTGAAGAGCTCATTGATGTTGGGCGCGCGGATGTCCCGCGAGCGGGTGAAGCGCAGGCGCAGGGCGTCGACCGGCTCCCAAGTGGCTCCTACCTTCCAGGTGGTGACGGAGCCGGAGGTGGAATAGTTGGTCCGCCGCACGGCCCCATTCAGGTCGAGGGACTGGGCGAAGGGCAGGTCGCGCAGGATCGGCACGCCCCCTTCGAGATAGGCTTCCTTGACCTCGATCTCGCCGGTGTAGGTGGGGTAGTTCTGGTTCATCAGAGCCCCCCGCTTGCAGTCGGGGCAGCCGTTCACATCGGCGGTGTCTTTCCGCCACTCAAAGCCGGTCGCGACCGCGATGGGACCCGCGGGCAGCTCGAACAGCTCGCCCGACAGGTTGGCCAGCACGGTGTACTGGCGCAGGTCGTTCTTCTGCTGGGAGGCGGAGTTGAAATAGGCGTTCGCCGCCTTGTTCGCCTCCACATGGGCGCCGAAGATGTTGTAGGGCACGCAGCCGGGCGAGAGGTTGGCGATCCACTTGGCCCGCTCCTCCGGACGCTGGGCGTTGAAGTGCGGATTGGTCTCCACAGGTCCGCAGACTGGTTTGCCGTCAGGCCCGGTCACCACATAGGCGGCCTGGAAGAAGTCGGCGGTGCGGGGCGTCCCGCTGAGATTGGGATTGAAGGTCGCTCGCCCCAGGCCAAGGCCCACGTCCCACTTCCAATCGGTGAAGACCTTTCCGTCGAGCCCGAAGTCGGCCTGCAGGCTCTCGGTCCGGTTGCGCGAACGGATGGAGCCTACGTCGTCACGCCGGGTGGCGCTGTAGGGAATCCGGTCGACCCCGGCCGCCCGCATGGCGGTGACCACCGAGGCGGGCAGGAAGGGATTGGTGATCAGGACCGGATAGTTGTTGTAGTTGGGAATCCGCGCGCCGAAGGACTGCCCGTAGGTCAGGAGGTTGCCATAGTGCAGCTGGGCGAAGGCGTTGATGTCCGGGGTGATTTCGTACTCCACCCGGGCCAGGGCGGCGCTGCGGTCATAGGCTGGACGCAGACGCTGATCAGGATTTTCCCAGCTGTCGACGGTGCCGCCGATCATCTCGGTGTTCCCGATGATCGAGCCGTACTGGTACTGGTAGATGCCCCCGTCGGCGTTCCAGGCGGTGCCGCGTAGCGGTCCGGAGGGTACGAGGCCGTTGGAGTTGTAGGCCGAGGTGAAGACGTTGTTGGAAATGATGGTGGCGGGCAGGCCGGCGGGACGATTGGCCGGAAGGGACAGGACGCCAGGATAGCTTTCGCCCCACTTTCGGGAGTCCATCAGGCCTGTGCCGTTGTTCAGGGTGAAGTCACCGCCGATGATGAAGTGGCCGCGCCCGTCGGCGAACGAGGTCCCCCAGGCGCTGGACCCGTTGACCTCCACGTTGTCGCCCTCTTGCGACACCCCGTAGTGAAGATTGACGTCGAGGCCCTCAATCCGATTGCGCAGGATGAAGTTGACCACGCCGGCCACGGCGTCTGAACCATAGGCGGCCGAGGCGCCCCCGGTGACGATCTCCACGCGCTCAATCAGGCTGGTGGGGATCAGATTGGTGTCGAACAGGCCGGTCTGGCCGTCGGGGACATGACGCCGCCCGTTGAGCATCACCAGGGTCCGCTGTCCCCCCAGGCCACGCAGGTCGAGATTGGCCTTCGAAGCGTTCTGCGCCCCAGTGGAATTGACGCTCGGACCGCTTGAGCCGCGGAAACTTGGAATGTCACGCACGATCTCAAACACACTGCCCGCCGCGCGCTGCTCGATGTCGGCGGCGCCCACGGTCGTGACCGGGGTTGGCGCCTGGAAGCCGGTCACCTGCAAACGGGAGCCGGTGACCAGAACCTCGCCGACCTCGACCTCCATGGGCTGGGTGGGACGCTGAGCAGGGGCGACCTGCGCCAGTTGTATCGGCGCCGCTGGTCCCTGCCAGTTGGTGCGGATCAGCGGCGTGGCCGACGGACCGAGGGTGATGGTGCGCCCATCATCGGCGACAACCACCAGGTTGGTGCCGGCCAGCAAACCCTCCAGAGCCTGGCGGACCGGCAGATCCCCCTGAACGCTGCGAGTCTGCTTGTGCCGCACCTCATCGGCGGAGACCAGAATCTGTACGCCGGCCTGTCGGGCGAATTCGGCGATGCCCGATGAGGCGGGTTGGGCGGCGACCTGAAACGGTTGAACCTGCGCCCATACCGGCGCGGCGGTCATCATCGCCCCCACCGCGCAGGCGCTGAACAGCCGCCGGCGCCATGTCGTCATCATCTTGGAACTGGTGGTCATACTATCCCCCTTGGATCGAGCCGGCTCCATCCGGCGTCAGGGGGGAGGACGTCCTGCGTGCGGGCTTCCGGGGGTGGGCAGCCCAGTTCGATTAGGTTCGGGGGTATTCGCTCGAAAATTAATCAGCCGCCGCAGATGCGGGCGTGATCAGGGGCGCCGCAGGCGTAGCGTCCCACCGTCGCGGCGGGCTTCAGCCCCAAGCAGGGTCGTCACTGATCGTACGAAGGCTTCCGGATCGCCCGTGCGAAACAGCCCGACGAGCTGCTCCTGACCCAGTTCAGGATCCTCAACCACGATCTTCAGAGCATTGTAGCGATTGAACTCTGCGGCGGCCTCGGCCAGGGTTTCCCCATCCAGCACGACCTCGCCCTGGCGCCAGGCCAGGCTGCGGCGGATGGCGGCGGGGTCGGGGCGCACGGCGAGGGGACCTGCGTCCTCGGAAATCGACAGGCGGTGGCCGGCGGACACCTCGGCGCGGTCGTCACCATCGGCGACCCAGGCCTGAACGGCCCCGTCGGTGACCTGGAGGTCGGTGGATGTCGCCTGATGGCGAACGCTGAAGGCCGTGCCCAGGGCCTGAAAGCGCGCGGCGCCAGCCTTCACAAGGAACGGCCGCGCGGGATCCTTGGCCACATCAAACCACGCCTCCCCCCGGAGCAGGGCGACCTGGCGGCTGTTGGAGGTGACGCGGACCTTGAGGCTGCTCTCGGTGTTCATGACGATCTGGGTGCCATCGGCCATGGGCACGCGACGGATCTCTCCCAGTCCGGTGACGTGTTGTTCCTGTCCAGAACCGAGGAAGAAGACTGTTCCGCCAATCGCAGCCGCCGCTGTGGCGCCGCCCCAGGCCAGAAGGGCCCGGCGGGGCAGGGCGCCCGACTTGGCTTGAGGGGCTAGTTCGTTGGCCGGGAGGGCTCTGGCCCGGTCCAGGAGGCTAAGGGCGGCCTCTGCGCGCAGATAGGCGCCCACCCGACGTGGATCGGCGGCAAGCCAGGCGCTCAGTTCAGGATCAGCCGCCGGGTCCAGGCCACGCGCGTCGGCGCGGACAGCCCAGAGGGCCGCCTCGTCATCGATCTCTCTTGCGGCTTGAACCTTTGACATCAGACTGTGTGCGGCGAGCCGCCTCTTCCGTTCCGTCGTCTCCGGTGAGGGCGCTCAGGATGAGGCGCAATCCTCGCGCCGCCTGGGCCTCCACCACGTTCTCGGTTACGCCGAGCCGCCGGGCGATCTCTCGTTGGGACAATCCATCGACCCGCCGCATCATGAATATCGTTCTGCACCGCTCCGGCAAAGCCTGGATCACCGCCTGAACCCTGCGAAGTTCAAGGCGTCCAGCGACGACCCGTTCCGGTGAGGGCGCACTATCAAAGACGTCCGACAGGGCGAATTCCGTTGGCCGGGAGATGGAGATCACCCGAGCCTGACGCAGGCGATCTGTGATGACGCTGCGGATCGTCTGAAACAGGTAGGCTCGCCCGCTCTGGATATGGTCGACAGAGGCGAGGCCTGCGATCCGGCAGTAGGCGTCCTGGACGATGTCGTCGATCTCATCGCGGTTCCAGCCGGCGCGCCCGAGCCAACGGCGTACGTCCCCCTCATGGGGCAGGATTTGAGCTCCGACCCAGGCCACGAACTTCTCGCGAGGCTCGGCCATGGCGTGTCCTCCTGGGCCAAGCGGGGTGCGCAGACCGTCCCCTGACCGTTGGACTCGCCGTCGGCGGGATCAAGCCGGCAGAGCCGGCTGAGCCGCCGCAAAGGTCAAGCTGAGCGCAATGCGTCCAACTCTGGACCTGGGAACGCCGCGATTTGCACAGCCCGAAGGCTGGATCCCTCGCGCCTACGCCAGGGCCTGCTCCTTAAGGGTGCATAATGGCGTTCGCGCAATCTGGAGCGTAATCGCCCTTGGCGGGCGGTCGCGCTCCTGCATAGCGGAGTGACCCGGTTCTCAAGGGCGCGGCGCGCCGATGCGGTTGGACCAGTCCACCAGCTGCGTCAGGACCTCGCCCGTACCCGCGTCGAAGGCGGCCACGATCTGCCCGACCCGGTTGTCGGACGCCCGGACCTGAGCCTCGAAGATCTCCTCGGCGATCAGGGCCCGGTCGCCCCGGCTGACGAGGGTCGCCCGCAGGCGAACCACGATCACGGGCGCCGCGTTCGGGCCGCGATCATAGACCGCTTCGAACCGGCGCATATCCAGACGCATGACGCTGTCCGCCGTCCTCAACTCGCCGCGGGTGACCAGACGGGCAGGGCCGGTGTTGGCGTCAAAGGCGCGGGTGACGGCCTCCTCGAACAGGGCGCTGGCCGGCGCCACCCAGCGGGCGCTGGCGATATAGGCCACCTCATCGCCAGTGGTCGTCAGGATGCGGTCTCCGCCGGCCGCCCGGGCGAATCCGATCGTCGGCAGCACCAGACCAAAGGTCGGGCCGGCTGACGTCCCGCTGGCGACTGGGGCGATGGCGGCCTCCAGGCGATAGAGTTGTGACGGATCAGCGCTGGGCAACAGGGAGACGCACCCCGAGAGGCAAAGGGCGCCGGCCCCTAGGACCAGGGCTCGCAATCTGGCGATCATGGCTGGAGCTCCAGTTCCTTGGCCGGGGCCTTGCCGACCACGCCGCGGGGGTTGGCGCTGACCTCATTGGTCAGACGCGACAGGGATTCAGCGGCGTCTTGCAGGGTTTCGGCGGCCCGGGTGACCTGGGGCAGACCATAGGTCGCGAAGTCGGCGGTGGGTCCCTCGAGAGAGGCCAGCATCCTGCGCAGATCGGCCGCGGCGGCTTCGGTCTCGCTGGCCGCCTGGCTGAGGCTCGCCATGGCCGCCCGCCCGTCGGTATCGACAATGCCGCGGGTTGAGGCCGCCAAGGCCCGGGCCTCCTCGGCCGCCTCACCGATGTTCTGCAGGGCCACCTGGGCGTCAGCGATGATCGCCTTGCGCTCGCGCAGTTCTGAGGTGACCGCCTGGGCGTCGGAAATCGCCGCCCCGAGGGTCAGGATGTTCTCGTCAGACAACACCCGATTGACCCGGTCCAGGGCCTCGACGGTCCGCGACAGGACCGTTCCGCCGCCT
>NZ_JAUSBZ010000127.1 GCF_030651755.1 Phenylobacterium sp.
GTCAATCGGGGCGCCACTATCGCGGAAGATGTGACCATGTCGGGCACGGTGGCCGGGGCCATTGAGGGCATGGCCATGGGGGTCCCGGCCATCGCGCTGTCCCAGACCGGGGGCATGAAGCCGAATGATCCGTTTTTCGAGGTGGCCGAGATCTTCGCCCCGGGCATCGTCAAGCGCCTGCTGCAGATCGGCTGGCCCAAGGACGTGGTCATGAACCTCAACTTCCCCAACCGGCCCGCCGCAGAGGTGACCGAGGTGGAGGTGACCCGCCAGGGCTTCCGCGACGTCCAGGTGCGCCATGCCGAGCGGCGCAGCGACCTCCGCGGCCGGGACTACTACTGGATGGGCTTCCGCCAGGAGCGCTCCGAGCCGGCGGACGGCACCGACCTGCGGGCCATTTATCAGGGCAAGATTTCGGTCACCCCCCTGCACATCGACCTGACCCACGCCGAAACCGTCTTCAAGATGCGTGGAGTGCTTGGCGGCGCTCCCCCAAAGGCCTGAGATGGCGCAGGACCCCGACGACAGCCCCGAGACGCGACTGGCCCGCCTGGTCCTGGCCCTGCGCTCGCAGGGCGTCAGCGACCCCAAGGTGCTCAAGGCCCTGGAATCCACGCCCCGGCAGATGTTCACCCCGGATCTGTTCCAGGAGCGGGCCTTCGAGGATTCCGCCCTGCCCATCGCCTGTGGCCAGACCATCAGCCAGCCCTTCATCGTCGGCCTGATGACCCAGGCCCTGAAGATCGAGCCCCGGGCCAGGGTCTTGGAGATCGGCACGGGGTCCGGCTACCAGACGGCGATCCTCTCCAAGCTGGCGCGGCTGGTCTACACGGTCGAGCGCTACCGGACCTTGCTCGCCGAGGCCGAGGCGCGCTTCAAGGCCCTTGGCCTGACCAATGTCATCACCCGGTTTGGGGACGGCGGCCTGGGCTGGCCCGAACAGGCGCCCTTCGACCGCATTATGGTCACAGCCGCAGCCCCAGATGAGCCCAAGGCGCTGCTGTCGCAACTCAAGCCCAATGGCCTCCTTGTCGCCCCGATCGGGCGCGGCCCCGTCCAGATCCTCCGGCGCTATTGCGGCGACGGGAAGGGCGGGTTCGCAGTGGAGGATCTGGGTGAGGTGCGCTTTGTGCCGCTGCTTGACGGCGTCGCCCGCGAACTTTGAGCGACGTGGTAATTCTGACTGTGGGGGGTGGCTTGGGTGTCGGCCTTAACCCACCATTAACCCTGCGACCCCGACTGAGTCCGAACCTGTCCCACGGAGCGGCCATGACGCACTTCCTTTCCCGTACGGCTTTGGTCCTGATCGCCGGCAGCGTGCTGGCGGCCTGTTCCACCTATCAGAGCGAGGGGGTCGAGCAGGTTCGACCCAACTTCCCCGTGCGCCAGGGGCCTGACATGCAGGGCACCCCGCCGGTGATCCAACCGGGGGACACCACCACCGCGCCCAGCGCCCAGCCGACCAGCCCCATCGAGTCCCGGCCCCTGGACCCCTTGCCTTCGGCCCAGCCGCGCCCCGGCGACAGCTATCCGCCGCCACCGCCGCCGCCCCAGGAGTTCGAGACCGTCACCCGCACCACGGCCACGGGCCAGGTGGTGGACGCTGACGGGCCGCCGCAAAGCTATACGGTGGAGTCCGGAGACACGGTCTATGGGATTGCGCGCAAGCTCTCCACCACCCGCGAACAGCTCGCCGCCGACAACAATCTGAGCGCGCCGAACTATGTGATCCGTCCTGGTCAGGTGCTCAGAGGCCCGTCCAGCACCACCAAGGCCTATGTGGTGGCCAGCGGCGATACGCTGTTCGCCATCGCCCGGCGGTTCAGCGTCACCGGCCAGGCGATCGCTGACGCCAACGCCATGCAGCTGACTGATGTCATTCGTCCGGGCCAGCGTCTGCTGCTGCCGGCGGGCTTCCGCGACACAGGTCCAGTCACCAGCACGGTCCGCGTGCCGGTGACCAGCTATGCGGCCCCAGCCCCAGCCCCCATGGCGGCCCCGCCGCCCCCGACGCCGGCTCCCGCGCCCGCGCAGGCTCCCCGTCCTGCGACTCCGGCCCCAACCCCCGCGCCCGCGCCGGCTCCCGCCCAGACCGCCCCGCCGGCCATTGTGCCCAGCGCCCGGACGCCGGCTGATGCGCAGATTTCCCAGCTGGGACGCGGGCGGTTCATCTGGCCCTTGCGCGGCGACATCCTTTCGACCTTCGGCCCCAAGGGCACTGGCCAGCGCAATGATGGGGTGAATATTCGCGCCCGCTCCGGCGAGACGGTGCGCGCCTCAGCGGCTGGCGATGTTGTCTATGCCGGCGATCAGGTGCCGGGCTTTGGCAATCTGGTGCTGATCAAGCATGCCGATGGCTGGGTCACGGCCTATGGCCACCTTGCCCGCATTGACGTGAAGATGCAGGACAAGATCACCCAGGGTCAGCAGATCGGCCAGGCCGGCGCCACCGGCGAGGTGGGCGAGCCGCAGCTGCACTTCGAGGTCCGCTTCGCCCCGACCCCGCAGGACCGCGCCCGGCCCATCGACCCGATGCTGGTCCTGCCTCAGTAGGGGCGCGGCGTCGCGCCTGAGCTCAGAGGGGCAGGGACTTTCCCTGCGCCCCGGCCAGGTCGCGGATGAACTGCCAGGCGACGCGTCCCGAGCGGGCCCCGCGCAGCTGCGCCCATTGGAGAGCGCGACGGTCCAGGTCCGGATCGCTGAGGTCATGGCGTTCGGCATAGGCCCTGACCGCCTGCAGATAGGTGGGCTGGTCCATGGGCGGGAAGCCGATCCACAGGCCGAACCGGTCGGAGACGCTGACCTCCTCCTCGGCGTCCTCGGCGGTGGCGATCAGGCCGCGATCCTCCTGGTGGCCCCGGGGCATCAGGTGGCGGCGGTTGGACGTGGCGACGAACAGAACATTGGCCGGTGGGCCGGAGACGCCGCCCTCCAGGGCGGATTTCAGCGCCTTGGCCGCGGCGGCGCCTTCCTCGAACGACAGGTCGTCGCACAGCACCACAAACCGCTCAGGTCGCCCGCGTAGCTGGTCGAACAGGGATGGCAGCGCTGTGACCTGATCACGGTCGACCTCCACCAGCTTCAGGTCGTCCTGCATTGCGGCCACCGTCATGAAGGCCGCCTTGGCGATGGAGCTCTTGCCCGTGCCGCGAACGCCCCACAGCAACACATGGTTGGCCGGCAGTCCCTGAGCGAACCGCTCCAGGTTCTCAAGGAAGCGGGCCTTCTGCCGCTCGATTCCCACCAGAGCCTCCAGGCTCAGGGGATAGTCCGGCGCCGGGTGGAAACCGCCAGTCTCCGGATCATGGCGAAACAGCCGCGCATCCTGAAAGTCGAGGGCGGGCGGGGGGGGCGGCGCCAACCGTTCCAGGGCTTCGGCGATGCGGATGAGCAGGGGGCGGAGGTCTTGATCCATGCTTTGGGTGCTTAGCCTTCGGGCTCGCATTGCAAAAGGGGGCGCCAGCGCATAGCTTCCGCCGACTTAAAGAGAGGGGTCGACGCACCGGCCCTTGACCCACTGCCGGAGAGGCCATGTTCGCCACCCCCGCCTACGCCCAGACCGCCGGCGCCGCCGCCGCGGCAGGCCCGATGGATATGATCGTCCAGTTTTTGCCGCTGATCCTGCTGGTCGTCCTGTTCTACTTCCTGATGATCCGCCCGCAGCAGCGGCGGATGAAGGCGCACCAGAAGATGGTCGCTGAACTCAAGCGCGGCGACTCCGTCGTCCTGTCCAGCGGCATGCTGGGCAAGGTCGTGCGGGTCGAAGACAAGGAAGTTGGCCTTGAAATCGCCACGGGCGTGACCGTCAAGGTCGTTCGGACCATGATCGCCGAGGTCCGGGTCCGGGGCGAACCGGCGCCGGCCAACGACTCCAAGTCCTGATCGCATAAGTCCTGATTGCTGCTGCGCCAACATAAGGGCGGTCTCGCCTCATGATGACCCTGTCGCGCTGGAAGATCATCGCCGTCGTTCTGGCGGTGATTTTCGGCGTCCTCTTCTCGCTTCCGAACCTGCTGCCGCAGCAGACCCTGGCGTCCATGCCGGGGTTTTTCCCGCGTCAACAGCTGAACCTGGGTCTCGACCTGCAGGGCGGCTCCCACCTCCTGCTTGAGGTGGATACTGAGGCCCTGCGCGCCGAACGGCTGGTCAATACGCTGGAAGACACCCGAGTGACCCTGAACGGTGAGGGCATCGCCTTCACCGAGCTGCGTCAGCTGAATGGCGAGATCACCCTGCGGGTCACCGACCCGGCCCGCCGCGACGATGCGGCTCGGGTGCTGCGCACCAGCCTCGGAACCGCCCTGGCCGGCACGCCGGGCGGCCGGGACATCACCGTGCGCAATGACGGCCCCTCGGGCATCCGCATCGCCTTTGTGCAGGAAGCCATGAACGCCGAGGCGGCCAAGGCCGTCGAGCAGTCCATTGAGATCATCCGTCGCCGTATCGATGAACTGGGCACCCGCGAGCCGACCATTATCCGCCAGGGGGTCGACCGGATCGTGGTCCAGGCGCCGGGCGAGAGCGACCCTGAGCGGCTGAAGAACGTCATTGGCCAGACCGCCAAGCTGACCTTCCAGATGGTGGACGAGAGCGCCGATATGGCTGCGGCCGCCGAAGGCCGCGCGCCCCCGGGCTCGGAGGTTCTACCCAGCGAGGACGGGATGAGCCCGTTCATCGTTGTGCGCCGCCGCGCGCTGGTCTCCGGCGAGATGCTGACCGACGCCAGCCAGGGCTTCGACTCCCAGACCGGCGAAGCCGTGGTCAACTTCCGTTTCAACAGCATCGGCGCCCGCCGCTTCGGCGAGGCCACCGCCCAGAACATCGGCCAGCGGTTCGCCATTGTCCTGGACGGCAAGGTGATCTCGGCCCCGGTCATCCGCGGCGCCATCACCGGCGGCAGCGGCCAGATCAGCGGCAGCTTCACCCCTCAAACCGCCAACGACCTGGCTGTGCTCCTGCGGGCGGGCGCCTTGCCGGCCCCGCTGACGGTCGAGGAGCAGAGGACCGTTGGGGCTGAACTCGGGGCCGACGCCGTGCGAGCCGGCCAAATTTCCACAACGATCGGCTTCATCACCATTCTGGTGTTCATGGTGTTCGCCTATGGCGGCCTGTTCGGCGGCATTTCGGTGATCGCCCTGCTGGTCAACGCCTTGATGATCATCGCCATCATGTCGGTGACCCAGGCCACCCTGACCCTGCCCGGGATCGCCGGCCTGATCCTGACCCTGGCCGTCGCCGTCGACGCCAATGTGCTGATCTATGAACGGATGCGAGATGAAATACGGGCCGGTCGAAACGCCATCGCAGCGATGGACGCGGGCTTTTCCAAGGCCATGAGCAGCATCATCGACGCCAATGTGACCACCATTCTGGCCGCCCTGATCATGTTCCAGTTCGGCTCGGGCCCTGTCCGTGGCTTCGCCTGGACGTTGTCGATCGGCGTCCTCACCTCGGTCTTCACCGCGGTGCTCGTCACCCAGGTCCTGCTGGCCCTGTGGTTCCGGGCCAAGCGGCCCAAGACCCTGCCGATCGTCTGAGGTTACGAACCATGTGGCCCCTGATCAAAATTTTGCCCGCCATGACGAACTTCCGGTTCGTCGCCTTCGCCAAATATGCCGGTGTCGCCTCGGTGGTCGCCGCCTTGGCGTCGATCTTCCTGGCGCTCTATCCCCTGACGCCGCCGTGCGGCGGACTGAACTGCGGCATCGACTTCAAGGGCGGCACATTGCTGGAGATCTCCACGGCCCCCCGGGCCGTCGACCTCAGCCGTGTCCGTTCGGAACTGGGGGCTCTGGAACTCGGTGACGTTCAGGTGCAGGCCTTCGGCGCGCCGTCCTCCGCCCTGGTGCGGTTCCAGACCCCTGAAGGTGAGAGTTCGGAACAGGCGATCGAAGAGGTCAAGGCGGCCTTGAACTCGGCCCTGGGTGAGGTGGTCTTCGCCAAGACCGAGGTCGTCGGTCCCAAGGTGTCGGGGGAGTTGTTCCAGAATGGCCTTCTGGCCCTGGGCTTCGCCATCGCCCTGATGCTGATCTACATCTGGTTCCGGTTTGAGCTTCAGTTCGGAATCGGGGCCGTTGTCGGCCTGCTGCACGACGTGGTGCTGACCTTCGGGCTCATCGCGCTGCTGGACCTGGAATTCTCCCTCACCAGCATCGCAGCGATCCTGACCATCATCGGCTATTCGATGAATGACACCGTCGTCGTCTTCGACCGCCTCAGAGAGAACCTGCGCAAGTTCAAGCGGATGCCCTTGGCCGAGGTGATCGATCTGACGATCAACGAGACCCTGTCACGAACCATCATCACGGGCCTCACCACCATCCTGGCTCTGGGCGCCTTGGCCATATTCGGCGGCCCCACCCTGTTCGGCTTCTCGATAATCATGATCTTCGGCGTGGTGATCGGGACCTATTCCTCCATCTATGTGGCGGCTCCGATCATCCTTCTGTGGGGCGTCAAGCGGGGCGAGGAAGAGGCCGAGCCCCTGCCGGTGCGCACCTAGGGCGTGGCCCGCGACGCCCCCAGCCTGGACAGCTTTGGTCCCGGCGGCTTCCGCGTGTCGGGGGTCTGGCGGCCGGGGTCGCTGTTGATCGTCTCCGACGTCGCCGTGGCCTGGCCCGTCCGCCAGCTGGCCGACGTCACGCCGGATTCCCTCTATCCGGTGTTCGCCGCCGGCGCCCGGGAGGTGGAGTTCCTGTTGCTGGGGACCGGCGCGGTGAACGGTCTGCCGCCGAGGCCTTTGCGCGATCTCCTCCAGAAGGGCGGCATCGGGCTGGAATATATGGACACCGCAGCGGCCTCGCGTCTCTATAATGTCCTGACCGCCCAGGGCCGCAGGCTTGCGTGCGCCCTCATAGCCATGTGAGCTAGGTCATGGGGTCAGGCTGCGCCTTGACCGGGGCCTTCAAGCACTGACTTGCGCCCTGTCGAGCGCGGCTATAGGCCAGTGGCAGAAACGGGGAAAACGCAATGCAGGGTCTGCTGTCCAACTTCCGCAATACGATGATCGTGAGCTTCCTGCTCTCGCTCGTCATGATCGTCGGCTATCTGGTCCACAACGGGAACGCCGATGTCATCTTCGTCCAGGCGGTTCTCCGCTGGACCCACGTGGTCACCGGCATCCTTTGGATCGGGCTGCTCTACTATTTCAACTTCGTCCAGATCCGCAAAATGCCCGACATTCCGGCCGAGCTGAAGCCGGCGGTCAGCAAGTACATCGCCCCTGAGGCGCTGTTCTGGTTCCGCTGGGCCGCTCTGTTCACCGTGGTCACCGGTCTCGCCCTGGCCTGGAGCCGCGGTTATCTGCTCGAGGCGCTGAGCCTTGGCGCCGTCGGCGGCTTCGTCGCGGCTCAACACACCTTCATCGGCGTGGGCATGTGGCTGGCCCTGATCATGTTCATGAACGTCTGGATGTTCATCTGGCCCAACCAGAAGATCGCGCTGGGCATGGTCGAGGCTGATGACGCGGCCAAGGCCAAGGCCGGCCGCACCGCCATGCTGTTCTCGCGCACCAACACGCTGCTCTCGCTGCCGATGCTGGTCACCATGGCCATGAACCAGACCATCTTCGGCTAGACTGGCCCTCGACACCACAGGACCATAGGACCCGCCGCTCAGGCGGGTCCTTTCTATTTCTAGGACCTCATGGACGAAGACGACTCACCGCCAGCGGACGACCTGGACGCCCTGGTCGCGCGGGTGGACCCAGACCGCTGGCTGTCCAGCCGCCTGATCGCCGAGCCGCAGGCCAGGGCCGATGTCATCGCCCTCTACGCCTACGATCATGAACTGGCCCGCGCGCCTCGGGTGGCGTCCAACGCCCTGCTGGGCGAGATCCGCCTGGCCTGGTGGCGGGAGGTGTTGGACGAGGCCTATGGGGCCGGCCCCGTGCGCCGTCATCCCACTGCGGTGGCGCTCGCTGGGGTCATCGCCCGCCGCGGCCTGCCGAAGGGGCTGCTGGAGACCATGATTGACGCCCGCTATCGCCAGCTAGATCCAGAACCCCTCGACGGCGCCGAGGCCCTGTTGTTGGCCCGGGAGACGGCCGGGACGGCCGCGCGGCTGGCGGCGCTGATCCTCGCAGGCGGTGAAGAGGGTGACCGGGCCGAGGCCGCTGGCGCCCTCTGGGCGCTTGGCCGCCGCAGGCTTTCCGGGGAACCGCCGCTTCCGGCCGCCATGACCGCGCCCCTGCGGAGCCAGGCCAAGGGGCTGGGCGTGGCCGCCTTTCCGGCCGGCGCCCATGGGGTGCTGGCCAGGGCGTATGGCAGGGGCCAGGAACCTTCGCCTATGGGCAAGCGCTGGCGGATCACCCTTGCGGCCCTGACAGGGCGGATCTGA
>NZ_JAUSBZ010000130.1 GCF_030651755.1 Phenylobacterium sp.
GTGTCGAGGCCAAGGGTGATCATGGGCCGGCGCTATCAGGAGCTGGCGGAATTGGAAAGCACATGGGGGGAACGGGGCCTGCGCCCCAGGTGTTGGCTCGTCGTGAAATCCAGGGAGCGCTCATGGAAACCCTCGAGCCCAATACCGCCGCCGTCAGTCTCCGGGTCAGGGACACAAGGTTCGTCGCCAAGGTGAAGGTCACCCCCGCCGGTCTGCTCGCCATCGGCGGCCTGGTGTCAGGAATCCTGCTGTCGACCTCGGTCCTGGTATGGACGGCTACCAACGTCGCGCGCCGCCGCCCGCTGACCACGGCGCTCCTGGCGAAAGGCTGAGGCGGTCCTAGAGGGTCTGCTCGACCCGGGTGACCTCGGGCACATAGTGCTTGAGCATGTTCTCCACCCCGGACTTCAGGGTGGCGGTGGAGGAGGGGCAGCCGGCGCAGGCGCCCTTCATGTGCAGCCAGACCACGCCGGTGTCGGCCTCGAAGCGCGAAAAGACGATATCGCCGCCGTCCTGGGCCACGGCCGGGCGGATGCGGCTGTCGAGCAATTCCTTGATCTCGATGACGATCTGGGCGACCTCGCCCTCATAGACCTCTTCCACATCGCCACCCTGGGCGGCGGCCTCGCCGGTGAACAGGGGCCGGCCTGAGGTGAAGTGGTCCATGATGGCCGCCAGGATCGGCGCCTTCAGGTGCGGCCAGGCCGAATGGGGGTCCTTGCCCACGGTGACGAAGTCGGGGCCGAAGAAGACCCGCTGCACGCCTTCGATATCGAACAGGTCCGCGGCCAGGGGCGAGCCCTGGGCGGCCTCCATGTCGCGGAAATCGTGGCTCCCCTCGCCGGCTACGTCGCGGCCGGGCAGGAACTTCAGGACCTCGGGGTTCGGCGTGGTTTCGGTCTGGATGAACATGGATGAGATGTGGCCTCTGAGGGGCTGTGACGCAAGACCCCTGGCGCAGCTCAGGTATGGGGCGCGACCGTCCTCGTCCTTCGAGGCCCTGCTGGCGCAGGGCGCCTCAGGATGAGGACGGAGTGAGAGGCCTCATCCTGCACCCACTTCCCTCGTCCTGAGGTGCGAGCGAAAGCGACCCTCGAAGGACGCAAGGCCCCTCAGGCCAGGTCGGCGATCTCTTCGTCGGTGAGTTCGCCCGGCACCACGGTGACCGGCAGGTTGCGGCCGCCCCAGCGGACGCCCTCCTTGGCGATGGAGGAGACCAGGGGGCCGGGGCCCCGGCCGTGGGGGGCGGCGCCCAGGACCAGGATCTTGATGTCGGGGTCGTCGGCGATGACGCTGCGCAGGGCCTGGCGGGCGCTCTCGGCGTTGACGATGATGAATTCCGGCGCCGCCCCGGTTTCGGCGATGACGAACTCGGCCATCTTCTGCAGGAAGGCCTCGGCCTCGGCGCGCGCCTGCCGCTCGATTTCCTCGCGGACGCCCGACCAGTGTTCGAACACCGCCGGCTCGATGACCCGCAGCATGGCCAGGTGGCCGCCGGTGGAGCGGGCGCGCCGACAGGCGAACCGCAGGGCGGTCTGGAACTCTGGCGTGTCGTCGGCGATGACGAGGAACTTGCGCTGACTCATGGGCCGACGTTGGCCCGGCGGCGGGATTTGGGCAAGGGGCGCCCCCGGCTCCCCATCAGGCGCCCCAGAGGCCCACCTTGGCCCGCACCTGCGCCAGGGTCGGGGCCGCCGCCGCCCGCGCCCGCTCGGCGCCCTTGGCGAGCACCGCGTCGATCTCCCCCGGATCGGCCATCAGCCGCCGCATTTCCGTTCCCACGGGCCCCAGCCTGGCCACCGCCAGTTCGGCGAGCTTCGGCTTGAAGGCGCCAAAGCCCTGGCCGGCGAATTCGGTCAGCACCTCCGCGGCGGTCCGGCCTTCCAGGGCCGCATAGACGCCGATCAGGTTCTCGGCCTCAGGCCGGCCCTTCAGCTCGTCCAGGGTTTCGGGCAGGGGCTCAGGATCGGTCTTGGCCTTGCGCACCTTCTGGGCGATGGCGTCCTCGTCATCCAGCAGGTTCAGCCGCGAATTGTCCGACGGGTCCGATTTGGACATCTTCGCCGTCCCGTCGCGCAGGGACATGATCCGCGAGCCGGGCCCTTGCGTCAGGGCCTCGGGCAGGGGGAAGAAGTCCGGCGCGCCGAAGTCGTGGTTGAACTTGGCGGCGATGTCGCGGGTCAGCTCCAGATGCTGGCGCTGATCGTCGCCCACCGGCACGTGGGTGGCCTTGTAGAGCAGGATGTCGGCGGCCTGCAGCACCGGATAGGTATAGAGGCCGACGCTGGAGCGTTCCTTGTGCTTGCCGGACTTCTCCTTGAACTGGGTCATCCGGTCGAGCCAGCCGACCCGGGCCACGCAGTTGAAGATCCAGCCGAGCTCCGCATGGGCCGGCACCGCCGACTGCGGGAAGATGGTCGCCTTTTCGGGGTCGAGGCCCGAGGCCAGATAGGCCGCGGTGATCTCCCGCACCTGGTTCGCCAGCAGGGCCGGGTCCTGCCAGACGGTGATGGCGTGCAGGTCGGCGACGAAGATGAAGGTCTCCATCTCGTGCTGCAGGCGGGCGAACTTCACCAGCGCGCCGAGATAGTTGCCCAGGTGCAGGGCGCCCGAGGGCTGGACGCCAGACAGCACGCGCTGGGGGCCGCTATAGGCGGGGGGGACTTGGTCGGTCATGTGACTGGGGCTTCGACTTCGAGCGGAGGTTGAAGACGCGCGCCTTAAGCGCGCGCAGAGGAGCTTGCGCCCCGGGGTCAGGGGCGTTCAGGACGCGCGGCGCCATCGCCAGGAGTTCCGAGCCGGAAAAGCCATGCCGATGCGCATAGTCGGGCCAAGGTCCGCTGGCAAGCCTGGAGGCTCCGCTTGAGGCGCGGGGCGAGGGATCCTGGGCGCAAGGCCCAGGATGAGGCCGTGGGGGTGGAGCACGCCGGGGAACGGCGAGCCCCCTGGCCGCAACCTACCCCAGGTCCACGGGCGCGGCGGGCGTCCCGTTGCGGCGGGTCATGGCGGCGCGCAACTCGGCCCGGGTCACCCCGCCAAACACCAGGACCAGAAGACCGTAAACCGCCATGCCGCCCATCGAAAGGACCAGGACCCCGATCTCCTTGGCCCCCAGGAGCGGCAGGCCCAGGGCCGTGATCGCCGCCTCGAAGGCCGCGCGATTGAAGGCGGCGACGGCCAGAAGCCCGCCCATGACCAGGCTGGCCAGGGCGACCCGGATGATCTTGGAGAGCACCGCGGGCGAGGGTCGGTAATCGCCGCGCCGCCACAGCGCCACCAGCATCTGGATCACGGCGATCCAGGCCGCCAGGCTGGTGGCCATGGCGATGCCGGGTACGCCGATGACGAAGAACAGGGCCACGCCAGCGACGATATTGACCCCCACCGAGATCAGGGCGAAGCGCATGGGCGTGCGGGTGTCGTCCCTTGCGAAAAAGGCCGGCTGCAGGATGCGCTGCAGGACGAAGGCCGGCGTCCCCCAGCCATAGTGGAACAGGAGCGCGCCGGCGGCCGCGGCGTCGGCGAAGACGAAGGCGCCGCGGGTGAACAGGCCATCGATCAGATAGACCGGCATGGCCATCAGGGCGGCGGCGGCCGGCAGGCTGAGCGCCAGGCCAAAGACCAGGCCCTGATCCATCACCAGCTTGGCGTCGGCGGCGTCTCCCCGCCGCACGGACTGGGACAGACGCGGCAGAAGGGCGATGCCGATGGCCACGCCCACCAGGCTCATGGGCAGTTGATAGAGCCGGTCGGCGACGTTCAGCCAGACCCGGGCGCCGGCCACCTGGGAGGCCAGAATGCCGGAGACGAAGATGTTGATCTGGGTCGCGCTGTTGGCGATGGCCGCAGGGATGGCGCGGCGCACCAGAGCCTTCATGTCCGGCGTCAGCCGGGGCCGCACGATCCGCACCCGGGCGCCGGACTTGCGGGCCGCCCAGATGACCAGGGCCGCCTGACCGACCCCGGCCAAGCCGACCCCGACGGAGGCGGCGTAGGCCGCGGTGACAGCGTCCTTCTGGGGCCAGACCACGGCCAGCATGACCACGTTCAGAACCGTGGGATAGAAGCCCGAGACGATGAACCGGCCATGGGCGTTGAGAATGCCGGAGAACAGGGCCGCGATCGCCATGCAGGGCAGGTAGGGCATGGTGATCTGGGTCAGGATCACCGCCAGGCGGAACTTGTCGGGCTCATCCACATAGCCCGGATTGATCACGTACATCAGCCACGGCATGGCCGCCTGGGCGGCCAGGGTGAAGACCACCGTCACCACCGCCAGACCCGCGGCCGCGTCGGCGGCGTACTGGTTGGCCACCGCCTCGCCATCCGCCTCCAGCCGCTTGGCGTAGCCCGGCACGAAGGCGGCGGCGAACGCCCCTTCGGCGAAGATCCGCCGGAACAGGTTGGGGAAGGCCAGCGCCGTGTAATAGGCGTCCGCCGCAATGGTCAGGCTGGCGCCGAGCTTGGCGGTCACCACCAGGTCTCGCACCAGGCCCAGCACCCGGCTGAACAGGGTGAGCGCCGAAAAGATGATCGAAGAGCGCAGCATCCCCCCCCGCCGGGGGGCGGCGGGCTGGGGCGGCGGGCTTGGGGCCACGGTCGGTTCTGGCGGGGACTCTGTGCTCACGCCGCGCCTGTGGAGCCTTGCGGAGGTGCGGTCAAGGCGCCGCCCCTATTGTGGAGCGGCCACGCACAGCCACCGGCTGCGGTGGAAGTTGGCGATGTTGTCCACCCACCCGGTGACCTTCGGGTTCACCAGGGCCTTGTTGACCACAAAGAAGAGGGGGATCAGAGCGTCCTCCTGCAGCATCAGGGCCTCGGCCCGGGCCAGGATCGCCGCCCGGGCCTCAACCTCGGGCTCGGCGGCGGCCTGGGCCAACAGGGCGTCATAGGCGGGGTTGGCGTAGTCCCCATAGTTCTGGGCGCCGGTTTGGGAGTGCAGCAGCTCCAGGAAGGTCAGGGGATCGTTGTAGTCGGCGTACCAGCTCATGGCGCCGACCTGGAAATCGCGCATCCGGTAGGCGGCGAACGCGATCTGCCCCTCATTCTGGACCAGACGGGTCCGCACCCCCACGGCCTCCCAGTCGGCCTGGATGGCCTGGATCAGCAGGCTGGTGTCGGGCGTATTGCCGGTCTTGATCTCCACCTCCAGGGGGCGGCCTGGCCCATAGCCGGCCTGGGCCAGGAGGTCCCGCGCCAGGGCCTGGCGGTCTTCGAAGCTCAGATCTGCAAAGCTCGTTCTTGGGCCGTTCTCCACATAGCTGGCCGTGCCCGGCGGGACAAAGGCGTAGGCCGGGACCTGGCCGGCCCGCAGCAGCCTGTCGGTGATGAAGGCCCGGTCGACGGCGGCCGAGAGGGCCTTGCGCACCCGTGGGTCCCGAAAGGCGGCCACGCCGCGGGTGTTGAAGGACAGGTAGGAGGTGGCCAGGGAGATGTGGGTGCGGGCATAGCCCGGCATGGTCTCATTGATCTTCGACAGGCGGTTGGACTGGAAGCCTGTATTGACGTCCAGCTCGCCTGCGGCGATCCGGCGTTCGGCGGTCACCGTGTCGGGGGTCGGATAGTAGCGGATGGTGTCGAGGCAGACTTCGCCCGCGTCCCAGAAATAGGGGTTCTTCTCCACCTCGATATATTCGCCGAGGCGCCACGAGACGAGCTGATAGGGGCCGCTGCTCACATAGTTTCCTGGCCGCACCCACTGATCTCCCAACCGCTCGACGACGTGGCGGGGGACCGGAAAGAAGGACAGGTGCTTGAGCAGTTCCGGCAGGTAGGGGGCCGGATTCTCCAGGGTGAGTTCCAGGGTGCGGGGACCCAGCGCCCGGGCGCCCAGGGCCTCGGGCGGGGCTTCGCCAGCGTTCACCGCCGCCCCGTTCTTCAACAGGAAGACCAGATAGGCGTAGATCGATGCGGTCTCGGGCTTCAGAATCCGGCGGTAGGAATAGACGAAATCCTCGGCCGTGATGGGGACCCCGTCAGACCACCTGGCCTCGCGCAGGTGGAAGGTCCAGGTCAGGCCATCGACGCTGGTCTCCCACCGCTCGGCCAGCGCTGGGATGGGCGTCCCGTCCGGGGCGTCGGTGGTCAGGCCGACATTGAGGTCGCCGATCACCTGAAACTCGTCGATCAGATTGCTCTGCTGGGGATCGAGGGTCGCCGGCTCGGTATTGTTGCCGAACTCCAGGCAAACCTTTCCCGCCGCGCAGGGCGGACGGCTCGGCCCATCCTGGCAGGCGGCGAGCGCCAGGGCCGCGATCAGGGGCGCGATCAGACGCAGCAGGGGCAAGGGACGACTCCGAAGCATCGGGCGCCATAAGCGCACGGGCGGCTTGGCCCTGTCGAGCGCCGGTCGGCGGCCGGCTTGGCTGCGCGCAGCGCGGTTTGAAAGGTGGGACACAAGGACACGAAGGGTAAGCAAAGAGCACAAAGGGTGAGGTGGCCCCCGCTTCGTGTCCTTGGCGATCCTTCGTGTCCTTCTTAACGGCGCCTGAGGCGCTCCCTAGACCGGGCTGAACACCGGAACGGGCGGGCCGTTCTCGGTCGCCTGGAACTTGACCTTCACCTTCTGGCCGATGGCGAGCTGGTCGAAGTCGCAGTCAACGAAGTTGGTCAGCACCGCCGGGCCTTCGTTCAGGGTCACATAGCCGATGGCGTAGGGACCGGTCGGCGAGCGGCGCATGACGGAATAGGTGTAGATCACCCCTTCGCCAGGGCTCTCTTCCCAGACCGTGTCGTCGGAGAAGCAGATCGGGCACAGGCCACGGGGGTACCAGTGGGCCTTGCCGCAGGAGTTGCAGCGCTTGATCAGGAAGCGGCCTTCGGCGGCCGCGTCCCAGAAGGGCTTGGACTCGATGGTCACCGGCGGGGCCGGGATCTTGCGCGCCTGCGCCTCGGGGGCGGTTTTTGTGTCGCTCATGGGGCCTACTCCCGTTCCATGATGAGGGTGGCCGCGCCGTGGCGGGTGCCCAGCGAACCGCCAGTGCCGTGGGCGATGGCCAGGTCGCAATTGGGAACCTGGACCTTCGGATGGGCTTCGCCGCGCAGCTGACGGACGGCTTCGATCACCTTGGTGATGCCGCCGCGGTTGGTCGGGTGGTTGTTGCACAAGCCCCCGCCGTCGGTGTTGAAGGGCAGCTTGCCGACGCCGGAGATCAGATTGCCGTCGGCGACGAACTTGCCGCCCTGGCCCTTCTCGCAGAAGCCCAGGTCTTCCAGCTGCATCAGCACGGTGATGGTGAAGCTGTCATAGATCGAAGCGTACTTCATGTCGGACGGCTTCACGCCGGCCTCTTCGAAGGCGATGGGGCCTGACCACAGGGCGCCGGAATGGGTCAGGTCCAGATCATGGCCGCCCATGGGGCCCTTGGGGCTCTCGCCGGCGCCGATGATCTTCACCTTGGGCCGGTTCAGGCTCTTGGCGATCTCCGGGCTGGTGACGATCAGGGCGCCGCCCCCGTCGGTGACCACGCAGCAGTCCAGCCGGTGCAGCGGGTCGGAGATCATCGGCGAGTTCAGCACATCCTCGACGGTGACCACGTCGCGCAGGAAGGCGTGTTCGTTCCACTGGGCGTGATGGCTGGCGGCGACCTTGATCCAGGCCAGTTGCTCGGACGTGGTGCCGTACTCGTACATGTGGCGCATGGCGCACATGCCGTAGGTGTTGTGGGTGGTGCCGCCGTAGATGTTCTCAAAACCGGCTTCCGGCGGGCCGTCGGTCAGCTGGCCGGGACGTCCGCCTCCGCCAAAGCCGCCGAACTTCTGCTGCCGGGGCCGGCCGGCCAGCGTGATCAGCGCCACCTTGCACTTGCCCGCCGCGATCGCCTGGGCGGCATGGCCCACATGCAGGATGTAGGACGAGCCGCCGGTCTCGGTGGAGTCCATGTGGCGGACATTGCGCAGGCCCATATAGTCGATCATGGACATGCCGCCGAAACCGGGCGCGTCGCCGGCGCAGAAATAGCCGTCCACGTCGTCCTTGGTCAGGCCGGCGTCAGCCAGGGCGCCCTTGGCGCTCTCGGCGTGAATCTGTGGGGTGGATATGTCAGGCGCGTCGCGGAGCGGATGCTCGTAGGCGCCCATGATGTAGGCCTGGCCTTTAATGCTCATGTCCCTTCCCGGATTATGGTTCTGATCAATGGGGTTGGCCTTATCCGCGCTGGCGCGCGGTGTCATCCCTGGTAATGGCGTGCGGTCGCCCTCGTCCTTCGAGGCCGCTTCCCGGCGCCTCAGGATGAGGACGACTGAGAGGCGATCGCCCCACCTGCTTCCTCATGCTGAGGTGCGAGCGTAAGCGAGCCTCGAAGCACGCACCGCGCCGGCTCAGGCCGGCTGGCCCGCCTTGAGCGCCTCGAGGCGGGCCTCGCGCAGGGCCGAGCGGCGGACCTTGCCGGCGTCATCGCGCAGGGGCTCATCGACGAATTCGTAGGTCCGGGGCTGCTTGTAGGTGACCAGACGCGAAGAGAGATAGTCGCGCAGCTCGGCGTCGGTGGTGGGGCGGCTCACCTGGACGATGGCGTGGATCTTGTTTCCGAGATCATCGTCGGGAATGCCGATGACGGCGCAGGACATCACCGCCTCATGCTCGTCGAGGGCGGCCTCGATCTCAGCCGGATAGACGTTGGAGCCGCCCACCAGGATCATGTCGGTGCGCCGGTCGGCCAGGTAGAGATAGCCGTCCTCGTCGAACCAGCCGATGTCGCCCAGGCTTTCCCAGCCGCCGGGCAGGGTCTTGGCCGTGGCGCCGAGATACTTGTAGGACGGGCCGGCGCCTTCGGGACGGCGCATATAGATCTCGCCGACCTCGCGCGGCGGCAGCGGATTGCCCGCCTCGTCCATGGCGACCATCTCGCCCATGCGGACCTTGCCCACCGAGCCCCGGTGTTCCAGCCATTCGGTTCCGGAGATGACCGTGGAGGCCTGGGCCTCGGTGCCGGCATAGAGCTCCTGGATCACCTCGCCGCCCAGCCAGTGGATGAAGGCCTCCTTCAACCAGGGCGGACACGGCGCGGCCAGGTGCCAGAGGGTCTGCAGCGAGGAAAGGTCGTACCGGGCCCGCGTCTCCTCAGGCAGGTGCCAGATCCGGTTCATCATGGTCGGGACCATATAGACCCAGGTGGCCTTCCAGCGCGCGATCTCGGCCAGGGTCTTTTCGGGATCGAACCTCGGCATCACCACGATGTGGGCGCCCATATTGATGGCCGACATCATCATGCCGAAGCCGGCGTTGTGATAGAGCGGCGCGGGCAGGAGCGCGATGGAGTCAGACCGCAGCTGCCAGCCGCCGACCTCCGGGATCTCCGCCGCCGTCACCCCGGGCTGGCCGGCCAGGATCAGCTTGGGTCGGCCGGTGGAGCCGCCGCTGGTGGGCGCCTTTGACACTGGCGCGATCACGTCGGGCAGGTCGGACTCGTCGTCGGCCAGGGCGGCGATGTCGGCGATGTTCACCAGGGGCTTGTCGATCTGATGGTCGAAGGCGGCGATCACGATGGGGGTCTTGGCCAGCTCGATGATGGCTTCCAGCTCGGCCTTGGGCAGGCGGAAGGAGACCGGCTGCGGCGTCGCCCCCACCTTCCAGAGCGCCCAGCAGGCCTCGACGAAGCCGATGCCGTTGGGCAGGCCCAGAGTCACCAGATCCCCCTGCTTGACCCCCATGGCCAGGAGCCCCCGGGCCAGACGGTTGGTGCGCCGGTGGAACTGGCCGTAGGTGAGGGTGTCCTCACCGCTGGAGACCGCCGGTGCGTCGGCCTTGTCCCGCGCCAGCAGCGCCAGGCGCGCGCTCAGGGAAATCATCTCTTCGGCCATGGTCTCGTCCCTGGAAATGGTCTGGCCGCGGCTCGTTGGGCTGTCCGCGGTCCTGTGAAATGGAATGCCGCCCAATGTCGTGGCGGCGGTCAGAGTTTCCTCCGGCGCAGGGCCAACTGGCAAGGGTCTGGAAGAACATGCCCTTGCCGGCTAAGAGCCTCGGGGTCTCAAACCTTCAAGGCGCCGCCATGTCCGAGGACCTCTCCACCGCCGACCTGTCCGATGAGAACGAGGGCGTAGCCCAGGTCCTGCGCCTGCAGATGCGCGATCTCGGCGGCCGGCGGGCCTTTTCCGGGCCTATCCGCACCGTCCGCTGCCACGAGGACAATTCAAAGGTGAAGGCCATGCTGGCCACCCCGGGAAACGGGGCGGTGCTGGTGGTGGACGGAGGCGGTTCGCTGAACTGCGCCCTGGTGGGCGACCTGATCGCCCAGAGCGCGGTGGACCAGGGGTGGGCGGGCGTCATCGTCAATGGCGCGGTGCGCGACGCCGCTGTGCTGGCCACCCTCGACCTGGGGGTGAAGGCGCTCGGGACCATGCCGCTGCGCAGCGTCCGCCGGGACCTGGGCGAGAGCGACGGGGTGGTGGCCTTTGGCGGGGTGATCTTCACACCAGGCGACCAGCTGTTCGCCGACGCCGACGGCGTGTTGGTGCTGCCGGCCTAAACCGCCGGCCGCCAGGTCACCGCCATGTCCGGCTCGCGGAAGGCGAAGCGCTTGAGGTGGCTGTCGATCACCCCTTCCAGGCGCGCGCGGGTCTCGGCGGAGGCGGATTCGACCTGCAGGTCGAGGGCCACCGGCCCCGCGCCCAGGCGGCAGATCCCGCCGTCGAAGACGATTTCGCCCGTCTCCTCGTCGAACCGGGTCTCGACCCTGTGGCCGAAGTGTTTGCACAGCTGGACCATGTAGCGGCGGGCGTGCGCCGTGGGGACGCTGGCCTGGGATGTGGTCGCGTCCATGCTCAGCTTCCCACCCGCTCGATCTTGCCCGCCGCCTCGTCGAGGATGGCGGCCACGGCCTCGGCCTCGGCCTCGCTCAGTCCCCGGGAGGCCCGCAGCCGCAGGGCGGTCTTCACATTCTCCATGCCCCGGCGGACCTTGTGGCGGCCCACCTCGTCGCCGGTCTCATTCATTCGGGCGAAGATGGCGGCCACCGCGGGCCGTTGGGGCTCCAGCGCCTCGCGGCCGGCCGGCGTGATCTCATAGAGCTTGCGGGCGCCGGACCCTTGGCTCTGGGCCACGAAGCCCTCGTCCTCCAGCAGCGATAGCGTGGGATAGATGGCGCCGGGGCTGGGGCGATAGGCCCCGCCGGTGCGCTCCTCCAGGGTGCGGATCAGTTCATAGCCGTGGGAGGGCGCCTCCTCCACCAGGGCCAGCAGCACAAAGCGCAGGTCGCCGTGTTCGAGAAACCGGCCCAGGCGCGGTCCGCCGCGTCGGCCGTGGCCGCCGCCGGGACCATGACCGCCGATCCCATGCCGGCTGTGGCGGGCGCGGTGCGGATGAATTCCAAAGTGTCCATACATGTGATTTCGTTCCTATTTCGATCTATCGAAACAATAGTTATATCGAAACATGTCGAACTTCAAGGGGCTGTCAGGACAGGAGCGGCGGATCGACCACTTCGCGCATGATCTCGGCCAGCAGGCGACCCTCCGCCGCCCGGCTGGAGCCGGAGCGCCAGGCGACCACAATCTCGCGGCTGGGATGGTCGGTGGCCAGCGGCCGGATGGTGACAGCGGCGGCGTCGGTGAGGCCGGCGGCCACGGCCATGGCTGGCAGGAAACTGACCCCCAGGCCTGATCCCACCATCTGCACGAGGGTCGGCAGGGAGGTGGCGGCGAAGGGGCCGTCCTCGGTATTGGCGCGCGGCGCCTTCAGGCCGCAGGCGGCCAGGGCGTGCTCGCGCAGGCAATGGCCATCCTCCAGCAGGATCATCTCGGCCCGCTCCAACTCGTCGGGGGGGGTGGCGCTCATCTTGGCCAGGGGGTGGTTAGCGGGCAGGGCGGCGACCAGCTCGTCGTCGGCCACATGGGCGAGGTCGAGGCCTGTGGTCTCATAGGGCAGGGCGATCAGGGCGGCGTCCAGCTGGCCGGCCTTGAGACCCGCGATCAGCCGTTGGGTCAGATCCTCCCGCAGGAACAGGCGCAGGTCCGGATAACGAGTCCGCAGCAGGGGAAAGGCCCGGGGCAGCAGGAAGGGGGCGATGGTCGGGATGACGCCCAGACGGAAGCGGCCCGACAGGGGCTGGCCGGCGTGGCGGGCCTCCTGCACCATTTCCTCAGCCTCATTGAGGATGGTGGCGGCCCGCCGCAGGGCGGCTTCGCCCACCGCCGTCAGGATCACGCCCGTGCGGGCCCGGTCGACCACCGGCGCGCCAAGCGTGCGTTCCAGTTCCTGGATCCCGGCCGACAGGGTCGGCTGGGTGACATGGGCCGCCTCAGCGGCGCGGCCGAAGGCGCCATGCTCGGCGAGGAGTTTCAGATATTGCAGCTGGCGGACGGTGGGCAGGATCATGGGGGCAATATAGGCCCGCCCTATGAAAACGGCAAAAACTATCGATTGGACCCGGGTGCGTCCGGCCCCGATGATCGCCAGGTCGAGGCGGCGAAGCTTCCTTGCCCGCCTCAATGTCCGGGGGTGGCGTCTTCTCTCCCCCAGCGCCGGCGCGCCCCCGGACCCCGCCTCGCCCCAAAGGGCGCCTAGGCGCGCTCGAAGTTCAGGGGGCCTTCCCAGAAGGTCTGCACCAGGTCGTGCTGGGCGCCCGGGCGGCCGGTGGTCAGGAAAAGGCGCAGGCCCCCCGACCCGGGATCGATCTCCGGATGGCGCTCCAGATAGCCGGCCAGGGCCGCAGCGGTGGCGTCGGGCTGGTGGATCAGCGGCGTGCCGGGCTTGAGCGCCGCCCGGAACATGTCGGCGATGATCTCATAATGGGTGCAGCCCAGGATCGCCCGGTCCGGAGCCCGGCCGATACGGGCGGTGATCTGCGCCACATGGGTTTCGACGGCCTGCGCCAGTTCGACGGCGCCGGCATTGTCCTCGATCATCCGGGCCAGCTCCGGGCAGGGCTCGACGAAGACGGCCACGTCCTGGCGGCGCTTGTCGATCTCGATCTCATAGACCCGGCTGCGGGCCGTGGCCGGGGTGGCGAACACCGCCAGGATGTCCAGTTTCTCGATCTTGTCGCCCCGGCGCTCGGCCTCGTGCTCCCAGGGCAGGCCAGTGGCCGCCTCGATGGTCGGCACGATCAGCCCCAGCACATTGACCGGCCGCCCAAGCTCCCGGCGGCGCTGCGGCAGCCAGGTCTGCTGCAGGCGGCGAAGGGCGATGGCCGAAGCGGTGTTACAGGCCAGGACCACCAGGTCGCAGCCCTGGTCGAACAGCCGGTCGCAGCCGGCCCGGGTCAGCTCGACGATCTCCTCGCCGGGCCGGCCGCCATAGGGGGCGTTGGCCTGGTCGGCCAGATAGACGAGGTCGGCGCTCGGAAAGCGCTCCGCCAGCTTGCGATGGACGGTCAGGCCGCCCACTCCGGAATCAAACACGCCAATGGCCATGCCTCGGCTTTAACCGCCCCTTGCGCGCCCCGCCAGAGGGGAGGCATGTCACATTACAAGCCTGTCATGTGACGTTCAGGCCAGGGGCGCCTAAGGTCGCCTTAAACCTTCCCCTTCGACGACACCGGAGTTCCCTATGGATCGGCGCATGTTCCTGGCCGTCTCAAGCGCAGCGCTTGGCGCCGCCACCCTGCCCCTGCCGGCCTTCGCTGCTGATGGCGCGGTCCTGCTGGCCCCGTGGACGGGCCCCTATGGCGGCGTGCCCCCCTTCGACCAGGTCAAGATCGCCGATTTCGCCCCGGCCCTGGAGGCGGCCATGGCGCAGGAGCTGGCCGAGATCGACGCCATCGCCAACAACTCGGCTCCGGCGACCTTTGAGAACACCATCGCGGCCCTGGAGCGGGCTGGCGGAGCGTTGGAGCGGGTGAACACTCCCTATTGGGTCTGGGGCGGAACCCTGTCCAACCCCGAGATGCGGGCGGTGGAGACCGCCATGGCCCCGCGCCTGTCGGCCCATTCCGACAAGATCATGCAGAACGCCAAGCTGTTTTCGCGCATTGAGCAGGTCTATGAGGGCCGCGAAGGCGCCGGTTTGACCCCCGAGCAGCAGCGGCTGACCTGGAAGCGCTGGAACGCCTTTGTCCGCGCCGGCGCCAAGCTTGACCCTGCCGCCAAGGCCCGGGTGGCGCAGATCAATGGGGAACTGGCCCAGGCCTTCACCACCTTCAGCCAGAACCTGCTGGCCGACGAGACCGACTATGTCCTCTATCTGAAGACCGAGGCTGAACTGCGGGGCCTGCCCGAGGATGTGCGCGCCGCCGCCGCCGCCGCGGCGACCGAGCGGAACCGGCCCGGGGAATACGCCATCCTCAACACCCGCTCGTCCATGGATCCTTTCCTGACCTATTCGGCGCGCCGGGACCTGCGCGAGAAGGTGTGGCGCACCTATTACAGTCGCGGCGACAATGGCGACGCCCACGACAACAAGGCCGGCATCCAGAAGATCCTCAAGCTGCGGGTCGAGCGGGCCCGGCTGTTGGGCTACCCCACCCACGCCCATTGGCGCCTGGAGGCGGCCATGGCCAAAACGCCCGAGGCGGCCATGGATCTGCTCATGCGAGTCTGGCCGGCGGCGACCGCCCGCGTCGCCGAGGAAGTGGCCGAGATGCAGGCCATCGCCGACGCCGAGCGGGGCGGGGTGAAGATCGAGCCCTGGGACTACCGCTTCTACGCGGAGAAGGTGCGCACCGCCCGCTACGACCTCGATATGAACGAGGTGAAGGCCTATCTGCAGCTCGACAAGCTGGTGGACGGCATGTTCTGGGCCGCCACCGAAGTCTTCGGGATGAGCTTCACCCCTATCAGCGATGTGCCGGTCTACCATCCCGACGTCCGGGTCTGGGAGGTCCAACGGGGCGGGAGCCATCTGGGCCTGTTCTATTTCGATCCCTATGCGCGGACCGGCAAGCGTTCAGGCGCCTGGATGAACGCCTATCGCAGCCAGCAGAAGATGGACGGGCCCGTCACCCCGATCGTCTCCAACAACTCCAATTTCGTGAAGGGCGCAGCCGGCCAGCCGGTGCTGATCTCCTGGGACGACGCCACCACCCTGTTCCACGAGTTTGGCCACGCCATCCACGGCCTGTTGTCCAATGTGACCTACCCCTCCCTGTCGGGCACGCGGGTGCCGCGGGACTATGTGGAGTTCCCCAGCCAGGTCTATGAAGCGTGGCTGCCGACCCGGGAGGTGCTCAGCCGCTTCGCCCTGCATCATGAGACGGGCGAGGCCATGCCCGAGGCGCTGGCCCAGAAGATCGAACAGGCCTCGACCTTCCGTCAGGGCTTCGAGGTCACCGAATATCTGGCCTCGGCCCTGATCGACATGAAGCTGCACCTGGCCGGTGACGCCGACATTGATCCAGGCGCCTTTGAGCGGGAAGAGCTGGCCAAGCTCGGCATGCCGCGGGAGCTGCCCATGCGCCACCGCACGCCGCAGTTCGCCCACGTCTTCGCCTCCGACGGCTATTCGGCCGGCTACTATTCCTACCTCTGGGCCGAGGTGCTGTCCCAGGACGCGGCCGAGGCCTTCAAGGAGGCGCCGGGCGGGATGTACGACAAGGCGGTCGCAGGCCGACTTGTCGACCACATCCTGTCGGTGGGCGACACGGTGGACCAGGCCGAGGCCTATCGCGCCTTCCGCGGCCGCGACCCCGATGTGGGCGCCTATCTCCGCGACAAGGGCTTCCCGGTCACCTGATCGGAGCCCCCGAGCTATCGCCCTCGTCCTTCGAGGCCCGCTTGCGCGGGCGCCTCAGGATGAGGGCGACGGCGAGGCTGCTGCAGAATCCCTCATGCTGAGGTGCGAGCGCCAGCGAGCCTCGAAGCACGCACGGCCCCCGCCCTCACCGCCCCTTGAACTGGCCTGGGCGGCGTTCGTTCACGGCGGCCACGCCTTCGGCGAAGTCCTCTGTGGCCCGCAGGGTGGTCTGCTGGACATGCTCGTGGGCGGTGGCGGCGCGCACCGCCGCGGCCAGCGCCCCGCGGGTCGTCTTTCGCGTGGCCACGACGGCCAGGGGCGCGTTCTCGGCCAGCTCCGCGGCCAGGGCGCAGGCCGACTGGCGCAGCTCGTCGGCCGGGACCAGCTCGTCCACCAGCCCCCAGGCCAGGGCCTCATCAGCGCGGATGCGACGGCCGGTCAGGAACATCAGGTCGGCCCGCTGGGCGCCGATGACCCGGGGCAGGGTGTGGGTCAGGCCAAAGCCCGGATGGAAGCCCAGCTTGACGAAATTGGCCGAGAACCGCGCTTCGTGCGCGGCGACCCGGAAATCCGCCACCAGGGCCAGCCCAAGGCCGGCGCCCACCGCGGCGCCCTGGACGGCGGCGACGATGGGCTTTTCCACCGAAAACAGCCGGATCGCCTGGTCATAGAGCTCGGAGACGCCGCCCATGCCCGCCCCCCCGATGCCGGTGGGAGAGGCCAGGTCGGCGCCGGCGCAGAAGGGCTTGCCGTCTGAGGCCAGCACGCTGGCGCGCACGGCCGGGTCCTTGTCAAAGGCCAGCAGGGCGTCGGCGATGTCGGCCACCAGCTCCACCGACACGTGGTTGGCCGGGGGCCGGTGGAAGATCAGCTGCGCCACATGATCCTGGACGGTGATCGAGAGATGGTCGGACTTGGCGCTCATTTGCGGGTTCCCAGAAGGTTGCGGGCCACCACCCATTTGTGGACTTCGGTGGGGCCATCATAGATGCGCATGGTGCGCAGGCGCGTGGCCATCAGCTGCAGGGGCAACTCCTTGGTCATGCCCATGGCGCCGAAGGTCTGCATGGCGTGGTCGACCACCTCCCAGGCCATCTCGGTGGCGTAGGCCTTGATCATCGAGATTTCCATGCGGGTGTCGCGGCCCTGGTCGAGCTTCCAGGCGCAGTCATAGGTCATCAGGCGCGCCGCATGGATGCGGGTCGCTGCATCGGCCACCCACCACTGGATCGCCTGGCGCTCTGAAAGCGGCGCGCCGAAGGTGGTCCGCTGCGGGGCGTATTCGACCATCATGTCCAGGGCCCGCTGGGCCATGCCGATGGACCAGGCGGCCATCTCGATCCGCCGGGTGCCCAGACGGATCTGCATGGGCGCAAAGCCAGCGCCTTCCTGGCCGAGCAGCTTCCAGCCCTCGACCCGGCAATCCTCCAGGGCGATCTCATAGGTGGACTGGCCGCCGATCATCGGGATCTGCCGCAGGACGTTGAAGCCCGGCGTGCCCTTGTCCACCAGAAAGGCCGATATGCCGCCCCGCGCCCGCTTTTCGGTGTCGGTCACCGCCATCAGGATGGTGAAGTCGGCGTCCGCGGCCCGGGTGATCCAGATCTTGCGGCCGTTGATGATCCAGTCGTCCCCGTCGCGGACCGCCTTGGTGATCATGGCCGAGGGATCGGCCCCGGCGCCGGGCTCGGAGATGCCGATGGCCGAGACGGTCTCGCCGCGCACATAGGGCGCCAGATAGGCCTCGCGCTGGCGCTCGTTCACCGTGGCCATCAGCATGCGCAGGTTCGGACTGTCCGGCGGCAGGGTGTAGGGTGTGACGGTGCGGCCCAGCTCTTCGCCGACCCCGACCATGGCCACATAGGGCAGGTCCGAGCCCCCGACATCCTCCGGCGCGTCCAGGCCCCAGAGGCCGAGATCCTTGGACACCTGGTCGAGGCGGGCGTGCTCCTCGGCCGCCAGGGACAGGCCCTGGCCCCTGGCCTCCCGGTCCAGAACGCCGGCCTCCAGCGGCATGAGCTCATCGCGAACAAAGCGGGCGGTCAGCTCCTTGAGCATCCGATGCTCGTCCGACAGCTGGAAATCCATGGGCGGCCTCCCTCTAGGTCACGGTCGTTCGTCGCTTGGCGCGATCTCATTGGCGCAGCATAAACGCCGATAAGAAGCATAAGGGAGAATGGCCGTGGCGGAAGGCAAGCAACTGGGGACCAAGGCCACGGGGCCGCTTTCAGGCGTGCGCATCCTGGACCTGACCAGCGTGGTGTTCGGCGCCTACGCCACCCAGATTCTCGGCGACCAGGGCGCCGACGTGATCAAGCTGGAGGATCCGGGCTCGGGCCGCGGGGACGGCGGCGACATCATGCGCTGGGCCGGCCACCCGCCCGAGGGGGCGCCCAAGGACCTGGGCCCCATCTTCCTGACCATCAACCGCAACAAGCGCTCGGTCCTGGTCGATCTGCGCGACCCCGCCATGCGCCCGGCGCTCGAGGCCCTGATCGCCAGCTGCGACGTGTTCGCCGCCTCGGTCCGCTATGAGGGGCTCAAGCGCCTGGGCCTGGACTATGAGGCGGTGAAGAAGATCCGCCCCGACGTGATCTATGTCCATGCCGCCGGCTATGGCTCGGAAGGTCCCTATGCCGGGGAGCCGGCCTATGATGATCTGATCCAGTCGGCCTCAGGGATGGCCGACCTCCTGCCCCGCACCGACGGCAATGAGACCCCGCGCATCCTGCCGACCCTGGTGGCCGACAAGGTCTCAGGCCTCTTCATGGCCCAGGCGGTCACCGCGGCCCTGTTCCACAAGGCGCGCACCGGCGAGGGCCAGTTCGTCGAGGTGCCGATGCTGGAATGCGTCACCAGCTTCAACCTGGTGGAGAACCTCTATGACCACGCCTATGAGCCGCCCACCGGCCAGTGGTCCTATCAGCGGGTGACCAATCCCCACCGCAAGCCGTTCGCCACCAAGGACGGCTATATCGGCCTGCTGCCCTATACCGACAAACAGTGGGACCAGTTCTTCGCCGTGGCCGGCTGGGGCGAGACGGTGGCCAGAGACCCGCGCTTTGCCGACTACGCCCAGCGGGCCAAACACACCCGCGAGCTCTACGCCATGGTGGAAGAGGTCACCGCCACCAAGACCACCGACGAATGGCTGACCCTGCTGAAGGGCCTGTCGATCCCGGTGCAGAAGACCAATCGCTTCGAGGACCTGGAGGGCGATCCGCACCTGAAAGCCGTCGGCCTGTTCGAGCGCTACGACCACCCGCATCTTGGCCCCTACAAGGCCATCCGCCCGCCGGTGAAGTTCGAAAAGACCCCCTCCAACATCCGCCGTCACCCCCCGCGCCTGGGCGAACAGACGCAAGAGGTCTTCGCCGAGGTCCGCCAGCGATCAGCGCCGGAGTAAGCCCTTAGCGCGCGAAGCTGGCCGGGGCGCGTTGCAGGCGGGTGTTCTTGCGGATGCGGGCGGCGTCGCCCTCGTTGAGCGCGGCCAGCAGGGCGGTCCTCAGGGGGGTAAGCGCCTTGGTCTGCGTCACCTTCCAGCCGGCGGCGTCGGTGACATAGAAGGCGTCCACCGCCCGCTCCCCATAGGAATCGATGTGGGCCGAGGTGATGGAGAGGCCGGCGTCGGCCAGCGTATTGGCCAGCGCCGTGAGCAGGCCCGGCCGGTCGCGGCCCGAGGCCTCGACGATGGTGGCGTTTTCCGAGGCCTCATTGTCGATCAGCACGGTGGACTTGATGGCGAAGGCTGCGGTGCGGGCCTCAGCCCCGGCCCGAGGCGCGGCGCTGGTGGGAAGCTCGCCCTTGGCGGCGGCCTCCAGGGCTTCGGCCAGGCGGGGCAGGGCTGAGGGGTTGTCGTGGCCGAAGGGCTGGCCGGTGATGTCCTGCAGATAGAAGACGTCCAGGGCCTGACCCTGGCGGGAGGTGAAGACCCGGGCGCCGAGCACGCTGGCGCCCGAGGCGGTGATGGCCCGGGTCAGGTCGGCGAACAGGCGGGTCCGGTCCTTGGCGGCGACCACCAGCTCAGCCGCATTGAGGTCTTCGCGGACATAGCCCATGGCCGCGGCGCCGTCGGCCTGGGCCCGCTGGGAGACCGCCGCATGGATGGCGATCTCGTCCAGGCCAAAGCCGGTGAAATAGGCGTCCTCCATGGCCTCGCCCCAGGCCACGGCGGCCGGATCGGCCTCGGCCAGGCGGGCGCGGATTTCGGCGGCGGCGAAGGCCTGGCGCTGGCGCACCACGGCCACGGCGTCATTGGCCCGCCCGCCGCGAAACACCGCTGAGGCCGACGCATAGAGGTCGCGCAGCAGCTGGCCCTTCCAGCCGTTCCAGACGCCCGGCCCCACGGCGCGGATGTCGGCCACGGTCAGCACCAGCAGGAGGCGCAGGCGCTCGGGCGTCTGCACCATGCGCACGAAGTCGGCCACGGTGCGGGGATCGGAGATATCGCGCTTCTGGGCGTAGTCGCTCATCTCCAGGTGGTGCTCCACCAGCCAGGCGACCAGGTCGATGCGGGCCCGGGGCAGGCCCAGCCGCTCGCAGGCGGCGCGGGCTGCCCGGGCGCCGGCCTTTTCCTGACCGCCGGCGACGCCCCCCTTGCCGGTGTCGTGCAACAGCATGGCCAGGAAAAGGACGTCCTTCTCCTGGATCTGCGGCATCAGGGAGACCGCCAGCGGATGCTCCTCGGCCAGCCGGCCCGCGGCGATGTCGGCGATCACGCCGATGGCCCGCAGGGTGTGCTCGTCCACCGTATAGGAGTGGTACATGTTGAACTGCATCTGGGCGACGATGCGGCCGAACTCCGGGATGTAGCGGCCCAGCACGCCGGCCTCGGTCATCAGGGTCAGGGTCCGCTGCGGATCGCGCCCGCCGGCCAGGGTGTCGAGGAAGATCTTCGCCGCCTTTGGGTCCCGCCGCATCTTCGAGGTGATCAGGCCGAGCGACCGGGTGGCCGCGGTGAAGGCGTCGGGGTGCAGATCGAGGTCCCGCCGGTCGGCGATCTGGAACAGCCGCAACAGGTTGAGCGGATCGGCCTCGAAGGTCTCCGGCCCCTCCACGTCCAGGCGCCCGCCCTCCTCGATGAAGCCGGCCACATCCAGGGGCTTGCGGGTGGTCTTGCGCCCGCTGCCGGGGAACAGGCGCGAAATCCCCCGGGGCGCGGACTTGACCCGATCGGCCTCCAGCTTGGCGGCGAAGACCCGGGTCAAGGCGCCGACCTCCTTGGCGATCAGGAAATAGCGCCGCATGAACCGCTCGACGGCCGGATTGTCGGCCCGGTCCCCATAGCCCATCCGCTGGGCGATCTCCGGCTGCAGGTCGAAGGTCAGGCGCTCTTCCGGGCGGCCGGTGGCGAAATGCAGGTGGGCGCGCACGGCCCACAGGAAGTCGAAGGCCCGGATGAAGGCGCGGATCTCCCGGCCCTCGAACATTTCCAGCTGGGGCACCCCGTCCACGGGCTTGGACGGGTTCAGATATTCGGCGATCCAGAACAGGGTGTTGAGGTCGCGCAGGCCGCCCTTGCCGTCCTTGACGTTGGGCTCGACCATGTAGCGGCTGGCGCCGGCCCGGGCCTGGCGCTCATCGCGTTCCTTGAGCTTGGCGGCGACGAACTCCGCGCCGGTGCCCTTGACCACCTCGTTGCGGAACCGGGTGGTCAGCTCCTGGGCGAGGGCCTCGTCGCCGATCAGGCGCCGGGCCT
>NZ_JAUSBZ010000135.1 GCF_030651755.1 Phenylobacterium sp.
ATCAAGCCTGGCGATGGGGGAGAAGACTGTGACCATGGCGCTGTTCACCCAGACATCGATAGGCCCGAGCGCCAGCTCGCCCGCATGGGCGGCCTGCCGCACCGCCTCGGCGTCGGCGACGTCGAGGGGCGCCACATGGACGCGGACCCCGAGCGCCCGCGCCTCGTCCGCCACGGCCTCCAGGGCGGTCTGACTCCGGGCCATCAGCAGAAGGGAGGCCCCGGCCCGGGCCGCCGCCAGGGCTGTGGCGCGGCCGACTCCGGCCGAGGCGCCGGTGATGGCGATGACCCGGCCGAAAAGCGCATCCTGAGTGTTCTGTCGCATGCAGGGGAAAGGTCTGACCCCGCGCAGGGTTCCGGGGCTGGACGGACCTTGCCCCAGCGTCCAGCGTTAGGCTGGCATGACCACGACCCCGATCCTGCTGGTGATGGGCGTTTCAGGCGCCGGCAAGACGACCATCGCCAAGGCCTTGGCCGAACGCCTGGGCTGGGCGTTTCTTGACGCCGACGATCTGCATCCCCCTGCCAACCACGCCAAGATGGCGATGGGCGCAGCCCTGGACGATGAGGATCGACGCCCCTGGCTGGCGGCGGTCGCGGCCTGGATCGCCGCGCGGCAGACTGAGGCCTGCCCCGCGGTGGTCGCCTGCTCGGCGCTCAAGCGAACCTATCGAGATCAGCTGCGGCGCGCCGCAGCCGACCTGCAGATCGTCTTCATCAGAGCTGAGCCAGAGCTGCTGGCCGAACGCCTCAGGCGCCGCCGGGGCCACTTCATGCCCCCGTCGCTGCTCGCCAGCCAGTTCGCCACCCTGGAGCCCCCCGCCCCGGAGGAAGGCGCCGTGGACATCGATGCGGCCCAGGCGCTCCCAGAGATCATCGACGCCGTAGTGAGCGAAATGGTCGCCCATCGGCGGCGGCCGGCGGCGCCCTGACGATCGCGGGGCTTCCTCACGAGGCATGCAGACCATTCACGCCAGCGCCCGTTCACGCCCCAACGGGACAGGCGTTCAAGCCAAGGCGCCATGCCGAACGGTCATGGTCGTGATGAGCCGCAGCGCCCTTCAACGACACGTCACTTGCGTAAAAAGACCTTCCTGCTAGGCTTTGGGCTGGCTCCCGGAGAGGAGCGCTGAGCTGAGGAGTCCAGGTCATGAAGTTGGAGCGTCTGCCACCGGTCCGCACCTCGTTGCAGCCGACAAACCACCCCTATCTGACCGGGGCCTGGACGCCGCTGCATGAAGAGGTCAACGCCGAGGACCTGCAGGTCCTCGAGGGTGTCATCCCGACCGATATCGACGGCGTCTATGTGCGCAACACCGAGAACCAGGCCCATCAGCCCCTCGGCCGCTACCACCCCTTCGACGGGGACGGCATGATCCACATGATCAGCTTCAAGGACGGCAAGGCCGACTATCGTAACCGCTTCGTCCGCACCCGCTGCTTCGAGGCCGAGCAGGAAGCCGGTCAGTCCCTGTGGGGCGGTCTGGCCGATGGACCTGGAGTCTCGGTGCGCCCGGGCTTCGGCGCCCATGGGAGCCTCAAGGACTCCTCCAGCACCGACGTGGTGATCCACGGGGGCAGGATCGTCTCGACCTTCTATCAGTGCGGCGAGGCCTACTGGCTCGATCCCGAGACCCTGGAACAGGGCGGCGTAGCCAGCTGGGCGCCCCTGGACGGGGTCTCGGCCCACACCAAGGTGGACGAAGCCACCGGCGAACTCCTGTTCTTCAACTACTCCAAGCAGGCGCCCTATATGCACTATGGGGTCGTCGATAAGGACGGCCGGCGGGTTCACTACACGCCCGTCCCCCTGCCCGGGCCGCGCCTGCCGCACGACATGGCGTTCTCCGCCAACTATTCGATCCTCAACGATTTCCCGGTGTTCTGGGATCAGGACCTGCTGGCCCAGAACATCCATGTGGTGCGCATGCATGAGGGCCTGCCGTCGCGGTTCGCCGTCATTCCCCGCTATGGAAATGAGGCCGACATCCGCTGGTTCGAGGCCGCGCCGACCTATGTCCTGCACTGGCTGAACGCCTATGAGGACGGCGACGAGATCGTCATGGACGGCTACTTCCAGGAAGACCCCTGCCCGGCGCCCCTGGCCGATGCGCCCCGGGGGCTGGCCCACATGATGGCCTATCTGGACGAGCACAGCTTCAAGCCCAAGCTGCACCGCTGGCGTTTCAACCTGAAGACCGGCGAGACCCGCGAGCATCACCTGGACGAGCGCATCCTGGAATTCGGGATGTTCAACCAGCGCTATGCCGGCAAGCCCTATCGCTACGCCTATTCCACCACCACCAAACCCGGCTGGTTCCTGTTCAACGGCTTCGTCAAGCACGACCTGGAGACCGGGGAGTCCTGGTCCTTCACCCTGCCCGAAGGCCAGTTCGCCAGCGAGGCGCCCTTCGTGCCGCGCATCGGCGCCACGGCGGAGGACGACGGCTATCTGGTCAGCTTCATCATCGATGAGACGACTGGAACCTCGGAATGCGTGCTGATCGACGCCCGGAAGATCGAGGATGGCCCGGTGGTGCGCATCGCCCTGCCGCACAAGATCTGCAGCGGCACCCACAGCGTCTGGGCCGACCGGGACTTCCTACGCAACAGTGTGGCCACAGCATGAGCCCCCAGGAGCATCAGGCCCTGGCCGAACGGTTCATCAGCGCTCTTGAGGCCGGCGACGTCGAGGCCGTGCGCGGCATCTACGCCCCCGACGCCAAGCTCTGGCACAACAATGACGAGATCGAGCAGACGGTGGACCAGAACCTGCGGGTCCTGGAATGGCTGATCCGCGCCCTGCCTGAGCGTCGCTACCGGATCGTGCGGCGGGAGATCCTGGCCGACGGCTTCCTGCAACAGCATGTGCTGGAGGGCGTGCTGGCCGATGGTGCGGCCTTCGCCATGCCCGCCTGCGTGGTGGTCCAGGCCCGGGACGGCAGGATCGTGCGCCTGGATGAGTATCTCGATCCCGCCGCGGGCGCGCCCCTGGCCGCCCAGGCGAGGCGCAAGACGGCGGAAGCCCTCTAGGCGTCCAGGGCCGCAGCGACGCTGTCGAGACCGGCCGGCTCGCCGCACTGGTCGCAGGTGATCTTCGCCTTCAGGGGCTGGCCGCAGGGCCGGTGATAGGTGATCAGCGGCGGCCCCTTGCCACCGGCCAGCCAACGATCGCCCCACCGGTTCAGCTCGGCGATCAGCGGATAGAGGTCCCGGCCCTGGTCGGTCAGCCGGTACTCCCACCGCAACGGCCTGTCCTGATAGGGAGCCTTGCGCAGGACGCCGAGCTCGACCAGCCGCGCCAGCCGGTCCGACAGAATGTTGGGCGCGATCCCCAGGGCCGATTGCAGATCGCCAAACCGCCGCCGTCCCATGAAGGCTGAGGCGATGATGTGGGAGGTCCAGCGGTCGCCGAGCACCTGGAAGGCCCGGTCGAGCATCGGATTTCCGAGATTCAGGGCGTCGGCCGGCACGATGGAGCGGCGCTGCGCCCGGGGCGGCTGGCTCGGCTCAACACCGGCGCCTGGCCCATCGATGACATAGACGTCCCGGGCCGTGACCACGTCGCCACAGCAGCCGCAGCGGTACTCCGGGGTGAAGGGCTTGCCGCAGGTGTGCCGGACCTGGTGGGCGGGGTGGGCCGGATCGAAGAACCAGCGCTTCTCCCAGCCGATGATCATCAGGGCCAGGCTGTAGAGGTCGCGGCCCATCTCCGTCAGGCGGTACTCTTCCCGGACCGGGCGTTCCTGATATCGGACCTTCTCCAGCACCCCGGCCGTCGTCAGCCGCCGGAGCCGGTCGGTCAACAGGCTGCGGGCCACTCCGATCTTGCCCTGGAAGTCCTCGAACCGCCTCACCCGCTGGAAGGCCAGATAGAGGATCATCAGAGTCCAGCGGTCGCCGAGGATGTTCAGCGCCCGGGTCGCGGAATTGGCCTGCACGAGCTGGGTCGTACGGCGTTGGTCCATGAACGGGCTAGAGCTGGAATCAGCCATGGGTTCTCGGCGTTGTGGGCGGCCGGACCCTTGGAGCATGGCGCCCCCTTGTCAACCCGCGGTACGCCGGGCCTGGGGCCCTGCCCTCAGGCCTCTTCCAGGGGTCGGGCGGGTTTGGGCGGCCAGGGAATGAAGGGCGAGGTGCGGCGGGCATAGTCCTCATAGGCCGGCTTGCGGCGGTGCATCCGGCCCTCGACCGTGGGCATGCCGCTCCAGCGGGTCAGGGTGTAGACGAGGAAGATCGGTCCCACGATGGCGAACAGACCGGGCGTCGTCTCCGCCGCCACCAGCCACAGGCCCCACCAGACGCAGGCGTCGCGGAAATCATTGGGGTGGCGCGTGTAGCGCCACAGGCCGGTGTCCAGCACCTTGCCCGCATTGTCCGGGTTTTTCTGGAAGCGGACGAGCTGCCAGTCGCCCAGGCTTTCGAAGAGAATGCCGAAAATGGCGATCCCCGCCCCCACATAGCCGATCACCCCAAGGCTCGCCGGCTCGTCGGCGATCTGGCCAAGTTGCACAGGCAGGCAGACCAGCCAGAGCAGCGGCATCTGCAGCAGGAAGACCAGGCGGAAGGAGGCATAGCCATAGTTCCAGCCGCGCTCGGCCTTGGCCTTCTGCATCATGCGGACGTAGCGGCGGTCAGGCCCGTGGTCTCGCCAGCGCCACAGGAGGTAGCCCCCCAGGCGCACGGCCCAGAGGGCGCAGATCACCGTGAGGACCAGGCGCCGCTCGGTATCGCCGCCGGTCTGGATGAAGGTGGCCACGGCCACAACACCCATGCCAAGGGCCCAGAGGCTGTCTACTGGCGTCGGGTCGCGCATGGCCCAGCAGGCCGCCCAGGCTAGGATGAACAGCACCAGCACCACCAGGGCGTTGATCCCCAGGACCGTCACGATTTCAAGCATGGTTCCCCCCGTCCCTCACCGAGGGACAATAGTCCGTCTTTCTATGCAAGCTACTAGACCTCTGAGCCGACCACAAGGCTCGGGCGCGGTCAGACGCCGACGATCAGGCTGACCGTTGTGGTGGTGGAGCCGCCGATATTGAGGGTCTGGCAGGTCCGGGCGCCGTCGACCTGGTAGTCGCCGGCCTGGCCGGTGACCTGCTTGCAGGCGTCAAGCGCCATGCGCACCCCCGTGGCCCCCACCGGATGGCCAAGGCCGATCAGCCCGCCCGAAGGATTGACCGGCAGGGCGCCGCCGATCTCGATCATGCCGGACTCCACCGCCTTCCAGGCTTCGCCAGGCGCCGTCAGGCCCAGATGATCGATGGCCATGTATTCGGTGATGGTGAAGCAGTCGTGGGTCTCGACCACGTCGATCTGGTCGAGCGCCGTGACCCCGGCCCGGCGACGGGCGTCCTCGATGGCCCGGCGGACCTGGGGGAAGACATAGGGCTGGTCGGCGCTGGCCCGGACCTTGGCGTCATAGGAGATGGGCGCCGAGCGATGACCCCAGCCCTTGATCTGGGCGAGGCTTTCAAGCGGGATCCCCCGGCGGGCGGCGTATTCGGCGGCCTTGCGGTCTGACGCCAGGAAGACCACGGCGGCCCCGTCGGTCACCTGACCGCAGTCCTGCTTGCGGGTGCGGCCCTCAACCACGGGATTGGCCTCGTCATCCAGGGTGAAGCTGTCCTCGCCGAAGGCCCACTGCCGCGTCTGGGCGTTAGGATTGCGCTTGGCGTTCTCGAAATTGATCTGGGCGATGCGCATCAGGTGCGCGGAATCGAGGCCGTAGCGGCGCTCATATTCATCGGCCAGATCGGAAAAGGCCCTGGGCCACAGGAAGGTGGCGTCCTGGAACTCATGACCGGTCCAGGCCGCCGCCCCCAGATTCTGCGCCGCCTGCTGGCCCGACACGTTCCGCATCTGCTCCAGACCCACGACGCAGGCCAGGTCATAGCGGCCGGCTTCCAGCTCGGCCGTGGCCGCCAGGATGGCGACGCTGCCCGAGGCGCAGGCCGCCTCGTGCCGGGAGGTGGGCAGGCCGTCGAAGTCGGGATGCACCAGGCCGAAGAACCCGCCCAGCAGACCCTGGCCGGCGAACAGGTCGCCAACGAAATTGCCCACATGGCCGGTCTCGATGTCCCGGGGCTCCAGGTCCACCGCCGCCAGCCCCGCCCCCACCGTCTCGGAAAAGGCGTCGGCCAGATCGGCCCCCTGGCGGGCCCAGTTGGCCGCGAAGTCGGTCTGCCAGCCGCCCAGAATATAGACCATGGTCGTCTCCTCCAGCCGCTGCGGCTCTTCTGATTTGTCCGTCTGATTATACAAGCAACCTGCCAGACGCCAAGCGCGGCTCCGACCCGACCGCCGCCCCGGCGCGCAATTGGCCGCACCGCCGCGAGCCTTACCTGGGGCGATGGGCCTTGGCGCCGGTGCGACGACGTGGCATCGGTCGCCGCACAAACGTCTTGTGGTCTGGTCTTTCGTTGCGTCGCCCATCCAAATGGGGATGCCAGCGGGCGGGGTCGCACGGCGATCTCTTTGATATTGCTAGGTTCGCCGGTTTAGCTCAGCTGGTAGAGCAGCGGTTTTGTAAACCGAAGGTCGCGGGTTCGAGTCCTGCAACCGGCACCATTTTTCGTCCCCAGGCGATATCAAGACAGAGGACGCCCGCGCCGACCGGCGCTGGCTCACCACCGGAAAGAGGATTCCGATGTCATTTCCCGCCACGCACCCGGCGCTCAGCCGGGCGCTCGAGGCGCAAGGCTATGCGACCCCGACCCCCGTCCAGGCTGCTGTTCTTGAGGCGCCTGAAGGCCGCGACCTGCTGGTCTCGGCCCAGACCGGATCCGGCAAGACCGTCGCCTTCGGCCTGGCCGCCGCGACCACCCTGCTGGGTGAAGCCGAGCACTTTGAATACGCCGCGGCCCCTCTGGCCCTGGTGATCGCGCCAACACGAGAACTCGCCCTGCAGGTCAGCCGCGAACTGGAGTGGCTCTACGCCCACGCCAAGGCTCGGGTGGTCACCTGTGTCGGCGGCATGGACGCCCGGCGCGAGCAGCGGGCGCTGGCCGCCGGCTGCCATATCGTCGTTGGCACGCCCGGCCGCCTGCGCGACCACCTGGAACGGGGCAATCTCGACCTGTCGGCCCTGAAGGTCGCCGTCCTCGACGAGGCCGACGAAATGCTCGACCTGGGCTTCCGGGAAGACCTGGAAGAGATCCTGGATTCCACTCCGGTGGAGCGCCAGACCCTGCTGTTCTCGGCCACCATCGCCAAGGACATCGTGACGCTCGCCCGCCGCTATCAGCGCGAGGCCACCCGGATCGACACCACCCGTCGGGACGAGGCCCATGGGGACATCGCCTATCGCGCTGTCCGCGTGGCCCCCAATGAGGTCGAGAAGGCCGTCGTCAACCTGCTGCGCTATTACGAGTCCCCCGGCGCCCTGATCTTCTGCGCCACCCGCGAGGCGGTGCGTCACCTTTACGGCGCCCTGCGCGAGCGCGGCTTCTCGGCCGTCCAGCTGTCGGGCGAGCTGAGCCAGAAGGAACGGGCCGACGCCCTGCAGTCCCTGCGCGACGGCCATGCCCGGGCCTGCGTGGCCACCGACGTGGCCGCCCGCGGCCTCGATCTGCCGGACCTCGGCCTGGTCATCCATGCCGAACTGCCGGTGAACAAGGCCGGCCTTCTGCACCGCAGCGGCCGCACCGGCCGGGCCGGGCGCAAGGGCGTCTCGGTCCTGGTGGTGCCCTATACCCGCCGCCGCAAGGCCGAACAGCTGCTCGCCTCGGCCGGTGTCGAGGCCGAATGGGTCGGGCCGCCGTCCGGGGAGGAAATCCGCCTGCGCGACCAGGAACGCCTGCTGGCCGATCCGATGCTGAATGAGGCCCTGACCGGGGAAGACCTGACGCTCGCCCAGAAGCTGCTGGCTGAACGGGGCGCCGAAGCCGTGGCCGCGGCCCTGGTTCGCCTGCACCGGGCGCGGATGCCGGCCCCGGAAGAGCTGTTCGACGATGTCCGTGATCGCTCGCCGTCCGAGCCCCGGCCTGCCCGACCGGAGCGTGGTCCTAGGCCTGACGCGATCAGCGACGGTGTCTGGTTCCGCATGCCCATCGGGCGCAGCAAGAACGCCGATCCCAAGTGGATCCTGCCGATGATCTGCCGCCTGGGTCACGTGACCAAGAAGGACATCGGCCAGATCCGCATCTTCGACCGTGAGACCAAGTTCGAGATCTCCAAGGAGGCCGAGAGCCGGTTCCGGGAAGCGGTCAAGGCCGCCGGTCCGAACATGGAAATTCCCGTGGAGCCTAGCGAGCCCCCCGGCGCCGCCCCGCCCCGTCGCCCTGGCCCGCCCCGCGGCCGTCCGGAAGGCGGGGACGCCCGTCCGCCGCGCCGCGACTTCGGCCC
>NZ_JAUSBZ010000112.1 GCF_030651755.1 Phenylobacterium sp.
AGCCAGAGATCACACGGTCGATTCCGTGGTGGGCCAGGCGCGCCGGCCCCGCCAGCAGACACACATCGCCCGAGGCCAACCGCACCGAGGCGGTGGGCGCGCGCCGCTCAACACCTCCGACGCGAAAGACCGCCGTGTCCCCCAGGGAGACCGAGAGCACAGGAAAGGCCAAGTCCGCCTCATCCTTGTCTTGATGCAGCCCCATGCGCGCGCCGTCCCGGTAGAGATTGACCAGGCAGGCGTCCGGCGGAATGGCTGAATCGGCGACGTCCGCCCACAGGGCCAGCAGGGCCTGGGGAATGTCTGGCCAAGGCCGGCCGCTCATCGGATGGGTGGGCTGATAGCGATAGCCCTGAGCGTCCGTCACCCAGCCCAGGGGACCCAGATTGGTCATCTCCACGCTCATCGGCTTTCCCCCAGGCGTCACCGGCCGGTAGAAGGGCGCCGCCTCGACGCGGGCCAGCACCTCGGCGACCAGGGCGATTTGAGCCTCAGCGTCCAAGGCCGCGGGGAGAAGACGGAATCCGGTTTGCGCAAGGGGCGACATCACCCCTCATATAGGACGAGATGACCCAGCGCGCGTCCATGAAACCCCTGGCCCTGCGCCCCCTGACCGAGGGCGAACGCGCCCTGGGACGGGAGATGTTCGGCGAGGGCCTGGAGCCCCGGCGGATTCGCATCCTGTGCATCCCCGTTTGGCCCAGGGCGTTCGCGGCGGGGGCGCGACTGATGGTCTTTCCCGTGAAGGCCGCGGTCTGGGACTTCTCTCAGGCGCCGCTCGGCCTGCAAGGCCTGTTCATCCATGAACTGACCCATGTCTGGCAGGCCCAGGGCGGCGTCGGGCTTGTCTGGGCCAAGCTCAGATGCGGCGACAGCCCGGCGACCTATGCCTATGACCTCCAGTCAGGCCACAGCTTCGGCGATCTCAATATCGAGCAACAGGCCATGGTTGTGCAGCACGCCTTCCTGGCGAGCCGGCGGGGCGCCGCCCCGTTTTCAGCGCTGGCCTACGGGGCCTATCTGGCGGGATTTTGCGCATCCAAAGCCGATAAACCCCGGAAACTTTAGGGGCATTGGACTTGTAGCGGCTATCATCAGCCCCATATCGCGACTCGACGGCGACGGCCCTCTGGGCTAACCGCCCGAGACCCTTTTTCGACCGGGGGCGGTGACAAGAACCGGGGTGCTTCACTAGAAGGCCCGCACGCGCCGTCCGCCAACAAGGAGCGACCAGGACTCGTTATGAGCAAGATTATCGGTATCGACCTCGGCACCACCAATTCGTGCGTGGCCATCATGGACGGCAAGACGCCGAAAGTGATCGAGAACGCCGAAGGCGCCCGGACCACTCCCTCGGTGGTCGCCATTCTCGACGACGGCGAACGCCTCGTCGGCCAGCCGGCCAAGCGCCAGGCGGTGACCAACCCCTCCAACACCCTCTTCGCCATCAAGCGCCTGATCGGCCGCCAGTACGGCGATCCGACGGTGGAGAAGGACAAGGGCATGGTGCCCTACGACATCGTCAAGGGCCCCAGCGGCGACGCCTGGGTTCGCGCCCATGACAAGGATTATTCCCCCCAGCAGATCTCGGCCTTCATCCTTCAGAAGATGAAGGAAGCCGCCGAACAGCACCTGGGCGAGAAGGTCGAAAAGGCGGTCATCACCGTCCCGGCCTATTTCAACGACGCCCAGCGCCAGGCGACCAAGGACGCCGGCAAGATCGCCGGCCTGGAAGTCCTGCGGATCATCAATGAGCCGACGGCCGCCGCGCTGGCCTATGGCCTTGAGAAGAACGACGGCAAGAAGATCGCCGTCTATGACCTCGGCGGCGGCACCTTCGACGTCTCGATCCTGGAGATCGGCGATGGCGTCTTCGAGGTGAAGGCCACCAATGGCGACACCTTCCTGGGCGGCGAGGACTTCGACCTGCGGATCGTCGACTACCTAGCCGACGAGTTCAAAAAAGAGAACTCGGTCGACCTGCGCAAGGACAAGCTGGCCCTGCAGCGCCTGAAGGAAGAGGCCGAAAAGGCCAAGAAGGAGCTGTCCTCGACCGCCCAGTACGAGGTCAACCTGCCCTTCATCTCGATGAACGCCTCGGGTCCGCTGCACCTGAACATCAAGCTCTCCCGCGCCAAGCTCGAGGCCCTGGTGGAAGACCTGGTGATGCGCACCATCGGTCCCTGCGACCAAGCGCTCAAGGACGCCGGCCTCAAGAAATCCGACATCGATGAAGTGATCCTGGTCGGCGGCATGACCCGCATGCCCAAGGTCGTCGAAGCGGTGAAGGAGTTCTTCGGCCGTGAGCCCCACAAGGGCGTGAACCCCGACGAGGTCGTGGCGCTGGGCGCTGCGGTCCAGGCCGGCGTGCTGCAGGGCGACGTCAAGGACGTGCTGCTGCTGGACGTCACCCCCCTGACGCTCGGCATCGAGACCCTGGGCGGCGTCTTCACCCCCCTGATCGAGCGCAACACCACCATCCCGACCAAGCGCTCGCAGACCTTCTCCACGGCCGACGACAACCAGTCGGCGGTGACCATCCGGGTCTTCCAGGGCGAACGCCCGATGGCGACGGACAACAAGCTGCTGGGTCAGTTCGACCTGGTGGGTATCCCTCCGGCGCCCCGCGGCGTGCCGCAGGTCGAGGTCACCTTCGACATCGACGCCAATGGCATCGTCAATGTCCAGGCCCGCGACAAGGCTACGGCCAAGGAACAGTCGATCCGCATCCAGGCCAATGGCGGCCTGTCGGACGCCGACATCGAGGCCATGGTCAAGGAAGCCGAGTCCAACCGGGCCGAGGACGAGAAGCGCAAGGCTGTCGTCGAGGCCAAGAACCAGGGCGAGGCGGTGGTTCACTCCACCGAGAAGGCCATGGCTGAGCACGGCGATAAGGTCTCCGGCGACGACAAGACCGCCATCGAGACGGCCCTTGCCGATCTGAAGTCGGCCCTGGAAGGGGACGACGCCGAGGCCATCTCCACCAAGACCCAGACCCTGATCCAGGCCTCGATGAAGCTTGGCGAGGCCATGTATGCGGCCCAACAGGGCGCCTCGGGCGAGGCTCAGCCTGAGGCCGGCGGCGACGACGTGGTCGACGCCGAGTTCGAAGAAGTCGACGGCGACGACAAGAAGTCGGCGTGAACATGAGCCCCGCGGCGCGGCGCCTCCCTCTTCGCCTGATGGCGGGGCCGGCGGCGCCGCCCGCCGGTGGTGCTGAGCGCCCCGGGTCCGGCTCGCATCTTGCGGCGGACCTGGGGCGTGCCCACCTAAATTCCCACAATCATTCAGATATCTGACGCGCATGCGGGACTATTACGAGATCCTGGGCGTGAGCCGCGGCAGCGATGACGCCGCGCTCAAGGCCGCCTATCGCAAGCTGGCGATGGAGCATCATCCCGACCGCAATGGCGGCTGCGAGGACTCCGCCACCCGCTTCAAGGAAATCAATGAGGCCTATTCGGTCCTCGCCGACGCCCAGAAGCGGGCGGCCTATGATCGGTTTGGCCACGCCGGCGTGAATGGCGGCGGCGGAGCCGGTCCAGGCGGGGCGGGCTTCACCGACGTGCACGACATCTTCAACGAGGTGTTCGGCGACGTCTTTGGCGACATGTTCGCCCAAGGCGGCCGCGGGCGACGCAGCGGACCGGCCCGGGGTCAGGACCTGCGCTATGACCTCGAGATCACCCTGGAGCAGGCCTTCGCCGGCGCCGAGGTCGAGATCGTGGTCCCCGCCGCCGTCACCTGCGAGACCTGCGACGGCACAGGCGCCAAACCCGGCACCAGCCCCACCGTCTGTGGCGGCTGTGGCGGCGCGGGCCGGGTGCGCGCCAGCCAGGGCTTCTTCTCCGTCGAACGCACCTGCCCCCGCTGCGGAGGCGCCGGCCGGTTGATCCAGGACCCCTGCGCCACCTGTCATGGGCACGGCCAGATCCGCAAGGAACGCACGCTACAGGTTCGCATCCCAGCCGGCGTCGATGACGGCGCCCGCATCCGCCTGGCCGGCGAGGGCGACGCCGGCGCCCGGGGCGGCCCCCGGGGCGACCTCTACATCTTCCTGTCAGTGACCCCGCACGAGCTGTTTGAGCGCGATGGCCTCGACCTGTTGTGCACCGTGCCCGTGCCCATGGCCGTCGCGGTCCTGGGCGGCGAGATCGAGGCGCCCTGCCTGATGGGCGGCGAGAACTGCGACGGCAACTGCAAGATTCCGGTGGACGTCCCCGAAGGCGTCCAGACCGGCAAGACCTTGCGCCTGAAGGGCAAGGGCATGCCCTCCCTACGGTCCCGCGAGCGGGGCGACCTGGTGGTGGAGATCTTCGTCGAAACCCCCACACGCCTCAGTCCCCGCCAGAAGGAGCTGATGGCCGAGTTCGCCGAGCTCAGCGGCGAACAGACCCACCCCAAGTCCTCCTCCTTCGTCGGCAAGGCCAAGCGATTCTGGGAAGAGATGACCGGCGGCTGAGGCCGCGGACAGACGAGAGACGCGCACCCCGCCTAGCGCGCCTCACGCGCTTCAAGCGGGGACACGAAGGACACAAAGGGGGCGCGAAGGACACCAAGGCGAGGCCGCCGGCCCCTTCGTGTCCTTGGCTGTCTTCGTGTCCTTTGTGACCCTGTTTTCCCCTACCTCGTCGCCCTCGGACTGATCCGAGGGTCCATGCGCACTGATCCATGCGGGTGTTCACAGATGGTCGGGTCAAGCCCGACCATGACGGCGGAGATACAGGTAGGGCCGGCCGCCCCCTACTCGGCGGCCTCCACCGCCCGGGCCTTGGCCTTCTGGTCGTCATAACTGAACACCGGCCCGTCCAGGTCGATGGTCGGGATCTCGGCGCGCTCGGTCCAATAGTCCTGGGTGTGGCGCCATTCAGGGCTGTCGCCGCACTTGGGCATCTTGTCCATGTCGCGCATCAGATAGCCCGGATTGAAATTATCCGGATCAATCCAAGGACCGCGGACCATGGTCGCCGCCGCCTCACCGGGATCGACCATCACCTTCTTGACGCCCTTGGCCTTCATGTGGGCCAGCAGCCGGGCGACGAAGTCCCCCATCAGGTCCACCCGCAGGGTCCAGCTGGCGCGGAAATAGCCGAACACCCAGACGAGGTTCGGCACCCCGGTGAACATCATGCCGCGATAGGTCAGGGTGTCGCCGAAATTGACCGGCTCGCCATCCACCTGGAAGGGGATTTCCCCCATGACCGACAGGCGGAAGCCCGTGGCGGTGATGATGATGTCGGCCTCCAGCAGATCGCCGGACTTCAGCAGGATACCCTTGTCGGTGAAGCGCTCGATCTGGTCGGTGACCACCGAGGCCTTGCCCGCGCTGATGCCCTTGAACAGGTCGGCGTCCGGCACGAAGGCCAGCCGCTGCTGCCAGGGGCGGTAGCTGGGGGTGAAATGCTTCATGTCGTAGCCCTCGGGCAGGACGGCGGCGACGGCCTTGAGGATCTCGTCCTTGACCGCATCGGGATATTCCCGGGCCATGTGGGCGAACATGCCCTGGTCCTTGAGGATGCGCCGGCGGACGATCTCGTGGGTCCACTCCTCGGGCACCTCCAGCTCGCGCAGGGTGTCGGCCAGTTCGTTGGCGTTGCGGCCCGTGGCGAAATAGGTCGGCGAGCGTTGCAGCATGGTCACGTGGCCGGCCTTGTCGGCCAGGGCCGGCACCAGGGTCGCCGCCGTCGCGCCCGAGCCGATCACCACCACCTTCTTGGCCGTATAGTCCAGGTCCTCGGGCCAGGTCTGCGGATGGACGATGGGGCCCTTGAAGTCGGACATGCCCGGCCATTCCGGCGTGTAGCCCTGGTCGTGGTGGTAGTAGCCCTGGCACATCCACAGGAATCCGCAGGTGAAGGTCAGGGCCTCGCCGGTGGCGGTCTTCACCACGTCCACGGTCCAGACCTGCTTGTCGCTCGACCAGGCGGCGTTGGTGATCTTGTGCCCATAGCGGATATGGCGGGCCAGATCGTTCTCCTCGATCACCTCGCCCATATAGCTCAGGATTTCAGCCGAAGTGGCGATCGGCGCCCCGCGCCACGGCTTGAACCGGTAGCCGAAGGTGTAGAGGTCGCTGTCGGAGCGCACGCCCGGATAACGGTGCGTCACCCAGGTGCCGCCAAAGGTCTCCTTGGCCTCCAGCACCACGAAGCGCGTCTCCGGCGACTGGTGCGTCAGGTGCCAGGCCGCGCCGACGCCGGAAATGCCCGCCCCCACCACCAGCACGTCAAAATGCTGCACGCTCGACTTGGGCGTCGCGCGCGACGCCACTTCCACGCTGGTCATGGAAAACCCTCTTCCTTGTCGTTCCCTGTCGCCAGTATCTGCGCCTGACGATCTGCGATCCCTGATGGAAATCAAGTTAGGTGATCGCCGATCACTTGGCGAGAGGGGAATGCAGGGCTGCGATCTCACGCGACGCCTCCCTTTGCGGCCCCAACATTTCAGGCTGGCCCATGGGGGTCCGGCATGGTGATATCTGACCATGGCCAACGCCGCTCCTCTATCAGGCGGGCCGCAAGCCCATGCCCGCATCCTGCTCACCCTGGCTGACGCCGGCGCGCCCGGCCTCGTCACGGGCCTCGCCCTGACCGGCTCGGCCGCGCTGGGGGATTGGCGAGAGGATCTGAGCGATCTCAATTTCGTCGCCGTTCTGCGTCGGGAGCCCCGGCCCGCCGACCTCCGCGCCCTGGCCCGTCTCCACCGCCTTTATGGGCGGGTGCCCGGCCGACCGCCCCTGGACGGGGTCTGGCTCGACCCGGCGGCCCTGGCCGGGGGACCGGACGCCTGGAGCGCGCGCCCGGTCAGTCAGCGGGGTCGCTTCATCGCCGAGAGCACGACCGCTCCGCCGCCGGTGATCTGGGCCGCCCTGACCAGCCACGGCGCCTGGCTGCGGACGCCCGAGACCCTGCAGGTCTGGGATGATCCCCCGGCCCTGCGTCGCTGGCTGAAGGACCATCTGTCCACCCATTGGCGGAGTTGGCGGCGCCGGGCCGGGGGGCTTGGGCCTCAGGGCCTCGCCCTGCTGGGGCGCGCGGTTCCGGCCTGGGGGGTCCTGGGGGCCAGCCGAGTCTGGATGGCGCTCACCCGATCGGAGATCGCCTCAAAGACCGCCGCCGGCCAGGCCGCCCGCGCGGCCTTCCCCGAACATGGCGCGATCCTGGACGAGGCCCTGGCCCATCGGGCCGGCGAACCGCCGGTCGTCGCCAGCGCCTGGGGGCGGCGGCGACAGGCCCTGGCCTGTGTCGACAGCCTCCTGGACCGCGCCACCGCCCCTTAAGGACCGCAGGGCCAAGGCGCTGCAAAAGGATGACCGAATCCCCCTGGGGGGCTAGCTTGCCGGCCTCATGAACGCCCCCTCCCCCACCCTGCCGGATGCGGCCGGCGCCACGCCGGTCATGGCCCAGTTCTTCGAGGCCAAGGCCGCCCAGCCCGACGCGCTGATCTTCTTCCGCATGGGCGACTTCTACGAGCTGTTCTTCGAGGACGCCCAGAAGGCGGCCGCTGCGCTCGGCATCAGCCTGACCGCCCGGGGCAATCACGGGGGCCAACCCATTCCCATGGCCGGGGTGCCGGCGCACGCGGCCGAGGCCTATCTGGCCAAGCTGATCCGCGCGGGCTTCAAGGTCGCCGTCTGCGACCAGATGGAGGACCCGGCCGAGGCCAGGAAGCGCGGGTCGAAATCCATCGTCCGGCGCGAGATCGTCCGGGTGGTGACCCCGGGCACGCTCACCGAGGACGGTTTGCTGGACGCCCGCGGCGCCAATCGCCTGGCCGCCGTGGCGGTGCGGGCCGGCCTGGCGGCCATCGCCTCGGTGGAGCTGTCCACCGGCGAGGTCGAATGCCTGGCCCTGGACGCCGCGGGGCTGGCCTCGGCGCTTGCGGCGCTCTCGCCTTCGGAAATCCTGGTTCCTGACCGGCTGTTCGCCGACTCAGCCGCGGCCGAGGCCCTGCGCAGCGTCGGCGGCTTCGTCCAGCCCATGCCCCAGGCCCTGGCCGAACCCTCGGCCTCGGAGGCGCGGCTCAAGCGGCTCTACGGGGTCGAGACCCTGGACGGCTTCGGGGCGCTCAGCGGGGCGGAGATTTCGGCGCTCGGCCTCATCGCCGCCCACCTGGAGACCACCCAGGCCGGACGCCTGCCCGCCCTGTCGGCGCCGCGCCGGATTGGCGAAAGCGAGGTCATGGCCATCGATCCGGCCACCCGCGCCAGCCTGGAGATCGAGCGCAGCCTGTCCGGCGGCCGCGAAGGTAGTCTGCTGGCCGCCATCGACCGGACCGTGACCGCGCCAGGCGCCCGCCTGCTGGCCACCCGCCTGGCCCGGCCCCTGGTGGAGCCCGCGGCGATCGACGCGCGGCTGGACGCGGTGGCCTATTTCTGCGCCCGCCGAACCCTGCGCCAGGATCTCCGCGGCCCGCTGAAGTCCATGGGCGATATGGCGCGGGCCCTGTCGCGGCTGGCGCTCGGGCGCGGCGGTCCCCGTGACCTGGGCTGCCTTCGCGACGGCCTGACCGCCGGCGCCGCCATCACCCGTCTCTTCGCCGCGCCTGAGCCCCTGGACCCCGCTCCTCCGCCGGAAACCGCCCAAGCCCTGGCCGCCCTGGACCTCGCCGTCCAACCTGGCCTGTCTGAGCTGCGCGACATGCTGGCCGGGGGACTTGGCGATGAGCTGCCCGCCCAGGCCCGGGACGGGGGCTTTGTGGCCCCTGGCGTTCGCCCCGAGCTCGACCAGGCCCGCGCCCTGCGCGACGACAGTCGCAAGGTGATCGCCGGCCTGGAGGCGCAATTGGCCCGCGAAAGCGGCGTCGCCCTGAAGATCCGCCACAACGCGGTCCTCGGCTATTTCGTCGAGGCCAGCGCCAAGGCCGCCGAACCGCTGATGCGGGCGCCGCTGAACGCCACCTTCATCCACCGCCAGACGCTCGCCAATCAGGTCCGCTTCACCACGGTCGAACTGGCCGAGCTGGACGCCAGGATCGCACAGGCCGCCGAGCGGACCCTGGCCATGGAGGTCGCTGCGTTCGAGGCCTGGCGGGAGGCCGCCTGCCGACAGGCGCCGGCCATCCAGGCCGCCGCCTTCGCCGCCGCCAGCCTGGACGTGGCCTCGGGCCTCGCCGAGTGGGCCGACGAAGCCGGGGCCACGCGACCGGTGGTGGATCGCTCCTGCGTTTTCGAAGCTGTCGCCGCCCGCCATCCGGTGGTCGAGGCCGCGGTGCGCAAGGCCGGCGAGCCCTTCACCCCCAATGACTGCCGCCTGGACGGGGCCGGCGCAGGCGCAGCAAGGCTCTCCATCGTCACCGGGCCGAACATGGCCGGCAAGTCCACCTTCCTGCGCCAGAACGCGCTGCTCTGCGTGCTGGCCCAGGCCGGATCCTTCGTGCCGGCTCAGGGCCTGCGGCTGGGCGTGGTGGATCGCCTGTTCAGCCGGGTCGGCGCCGGCGACGATCTGGCCCGGGGCCGCTCGACCTTCATGGCCGAGATGGTCGAGACCGCCGCCATCCTCACCCAGGCGACGCCGCGGTCCTTCGTCATCCTCGATGAGATCGGTCGGGGCACGGCCACCTATGACGGCCTGGCCATCGCCTGGGCCTGCGCCGAGGCCCTGCACGAGACCAACCGCTGCCGCGCCCTGTTCGCCACCCACTATCATGAACTGGCGGTGCTGGAGGATCGGCTCCCTCATGTGGCCAACCTCTCCATGCGGGCCAAGGAGTGGAAGGGCGACCTGATCTTCCTGCACGAGGCCGGCCCCGGCCCCGCCGACCGTTCCTATGGCGTCCAGGTGGCCAAGCTGGCCGGCGTGCCCGCGCCTGTGGTCGCCCGCGCCCGCCAGGTGCTGGACCGCCTGGAACGCGAACAGGGCGCGCCGGCCCATCTGGAGGACCTGCCCCTGTTCGCCCTAGCCGTGGCCGAGCCGGAAAGCCAGGGCCCCAGCGTGGTGGAGGAGGCCCTGCGCGCCCTGGACCTGGACGGCATGAGCCCTCGGGAGGCCATGGACGCCCTCTACCGACTGAAGGGCCAGCTGGCGCCATGACCGTCCGCACATTGATGATCGATGTGGATGGGGTGGTGATCCGCCATCCGCAAGGTCTGCGCTGGGACCATGCCATCGAAGCCGATCTGGGGGTCGATCCGGCGACGTTCCAAAGCGCCTTCTTCGCCGTCCATTGGCCCGACGTGATGGCTGGCCGGGCCGGCCTGCACGAGCGGCTGGCGCTCGCCCTGCCGGACTTTGCGCAGCACCTGACGCCGGAAGCGCTCACCGCCTACTGGTTTTCCAAGGACGCCCACCTGGACCAGGGCTTTCTCGACCAGCTCGCGGCCCTGAACGGTCAGTACGGCCTGCACCTGGCCACGGTGCAGGAACACCTGCGGGCGGCCTATATCTGGAACGAGCTTGGCCTGAAGGATCGTTTCGCGGCGATCCACTATGCGGCCGACTATGGCTGCGGAAAGCCCGACCCGGCCTTCTTCGAGGCGGTGGCCAACCGCACAGCCCATGCGCCGCACGAGCTGCTGCTGATCGATGATTCGCCCCGCAATGTGGAGGCCGCCCGGGCCTGTGGCTGGCGGGCGGGTCTCTGGGACGGCGCGCAGACAGTGGCCGAGGTGATCGCCGAGGCGCAAGCCGGCTGAGGTGCGGCCGCCCTCGTCCTTCGAGGCCGCTTCGCGGCGCCTCAGGATGAGGACGAATGAGAGCGTTTAGCCACCCCCACCTCCCTCATGCTGAGGTGCAAGCGCAGCGAGCCTCGAAGCACGCAAGGCCCAGGATGACTGCGGCGGGCGGCTAAGCTGGGCCGCCGAACCCCTACAGCATCGCCGGGATGACCCGGTCCGGCGGGCGGTGGCCGTCCATCCAGGTGCGGATGTTGATGATCACCTTCTCGCCCATGTCCACGCGGCTCTCCACCGTGGCCGAGCTCATATGCGGCAAGAGGACCACATTGGGCAGCTTGAGCAGCTTGGGATTCACCGCCGGCTCGTGTTCGAACACGTCCAGGCCGGCGCCGGCGATCTCGCCCTTGGCCAGGATGTCGATCAGGGCGTCCTCATCGACAATCTCGCCGCGGGCGGTGTTGATCAGGATGGCGTGGGGCTGCAGCAGCTTCAGCCGCCTGGCCGACAGCAGGTGGAAGGTGGCCGGGGTGTGCGGGCAGTGGACCGAGATCAGGTCCATCCGGGCCATCATCTGGTCGAGGCTGTCCCAGTAGGTGGCGCCCAGCTCTTCCTCGATGCGGGGACTGACCGGCTTTCGGTTGTGATAGTGGATCTGCAGGCCAAAGGCCTTGGCCCGACGGGCGACGGCCTGGCCGATCCGTCCCATGCCGACAATTCCCAGGCGCTTGCCGGTCACCCGGCGCCCCAGCATCCAGGTGGGCGACCAACCGGTGAATCCGCCCGACTGCACCACATTGGCGCCCTCGACGATCCGCCGGGCCACCACCATGATCAGGGCCAGGGTCATGTCGGCGGTGTCATCGGTCAGCACGCCTGGCGTATTGGTCACGCTGATGTTTCGCCCCGAGGCGGCGGTCACATCGATATGATCGACGCCGGCCCCGAAGGAGGCGATCAGCTTGAGCTGCGGACCAGCCTGGGCGATGAGATCAGCATCGATTCGATCGGTGATGGTGGGCGCCAGCACATCGGCGCGTTTAACCGCGTCCACGAGGGCGTCACGACTCATCGGCTCATCCGAAAGGTTGAGCTCGGCGTCGAACAATTCTCTCATCCGGGTCTCCACCTGGTCGGGGAGCTTGCGGGTGACGATGACTTTGGGCTTACGGGCGACCATGACCGAGTCTGAGACGGGAACCTTGCGGCGGGGCGCCGTGGGCGCGCGAGCTGCCACCTGTAGCAAAGGGACCTTGCAGGGCCAAGGCGAGGCTGCACGCCCGCGCCCATTGTCTTCGCCAATTGGCCGACAGCGCCCGGCTCTCTTCCTCGCCTTGCTCCTCCTGGCGCTGATGGGCGTCCCCGACGTCGCCGCCCGGGAAGCCGACGAGACCCCCTCTGGCTTCGCCGTCCCGCGCTACCTCACCTTGAAGTTCGACACGGTCAACGCCCGGTCCGGACCGGCCGACGACCACCGGGTGCTGTGGGTCTATCGGGCGCGAGGCCTCCCGGTGCAGGTGGTGGCCGAAACCCGGGAATGGCGGCAGATCTGCGATCCTGAAGGGGGGCTGGCCTGGGTGCATCGCCGGGTCACCGACGGCCGCCGCAGCGTCATACCCCTGGGCCCCGATCCCATTCCCCTGCGCCGCCGCCCCCGGGCCGAGGCTGAAATCACCGCCTATCTGAACGCAAGGGCCATCGCTACGTTAGACCGCTGCGACAAGGGGTGGTGCCGCCTCAGCGTGGCCGGCGTGCGGGGCTGGACCCCGGAAACCGAGGTCTGGGGTGTCGCCGCCCCCGTCCAATGTCGTTGAGCCGCGCCTTGGCCTCGTGCTAGGGCCTGACCCTTCTTTTGTTATCGCCCGAGCTGAAAAGGCGGCGCATGACCATTCACGAGCCCAAGAGCCGCTACGAACTGGAGGACCTGCTGGCCTGCGCCCGCGGGGAGATGTTCGGCCCCGGAAACGCGCAACTGCCGGCCCCGCCGATGCTGCTGTTCGACCGCATCACCACGATCAACGATGACGGCGGAACCCACGGCAAGGGCTATATCGAGGCCGAATTCGATATCAATCCCGGCCTCTGGTTCTTTGACTGCCACTTCATCAACGACCCGGTCATGCCCGGCAGCCTGGGCCTGGACGCCATGTGGCAGCTGGTCGGTTTCTATCTGGGCTGGATCGGCGGCAAGGGCCGCGGCCGCGCATTGGGCTGCGGCGAGGTCAAGTTCGCGGGCGAAGTCACCCCCGACATCAAGGTCGTGACCTACAAGGTCGAGATGAAACGGGTCATCAACCGCCGCCTCGTGATGGGCATCGGCGACGCCGTCCTCGAGGCGGACGGCAATGTCATCTACACGGCGCAGGATCTCCGCGTCGGTCTCTATCAGCGCTAAGCGCCAGGAACGGGAGCGAACATGCGCCGGGTCGCCATTACGGGAATCGGTATCGTTTCATCCATCGGCTCCGACGCCGGTCAGGTGCTGGCCGCCCTGCGCGAGGCCCGCTCGGGCATCACGGCGGCGCCGGAATATGCCGAGCTCGGCTTCCGCAGCCAGGTCCACGGGGACCCCGCCATCGACTGGGAGTCCCTGGTCGACCGCCGGGCCGCGCGCTTCCTGGCGCCGGGCACCGCCTATGGCCACATCGCCATGGAGCAGGCCATCGCCGATTCGGGCCTGACGCCCGATGAGGTGAGCCACGAGAAGACCGGCCTGATCGTCGGCTCCGGCGGTCCGTCCACCAAGGTCATCATCGAGGCCGCCGAAACCGCGCGCACCCGCGGCCCCAAGCGCATCGGCCCCTTCGCCGTGCCCAAGGCCATGAGCTCGGGCGCCTCGGCGACGCTCGCCACCTGGTTCAAGATTCGCGGCCTGAACTTCTCCATCTCCTCGGCCTGCGCCACCTCCACCCACTGCATCGGCTCGGCCTATGAGCAGATCCAGCTGGGCAAACAGGACGTGGTGTTCGCCGGCGGCACCGAGGAGTTGGACTGGAGCCTGTCGTGCCTGTTCGACGCCATGGGCGCCATGAGCTCCAACTTCAATGATCGGCCGGCCACCGCCAGCCGCGCCTATGACGAGGCCCGCGACGGCTTCGTGATCGCCGGCGGCGCCGGCATCGTGGTGCTGGAAGAGTGGGAACGGGCCAAGGCCCGGGGCGCCAAGATCCATGGCGAGATCATCGGCTACGCCGCCAATTCCGACGGCTTCGACATGGTCGCCCCCTCCGGCGAGGGCGCGGTCCGCTGCATGAACCTGGCCATGGAAGGCCTGGGCGGCCGTAAGATCGATTATCTGAACCCGCACGGCACCTCGACCCCGGTGGGCGACGACAAGGAGATGCAGGCGGTTCGAGACGCGTTCGGCAAGGATGCGCCCTTCATCTCATCCACCAAGTCCCTGACCGGCCACAGCCTGGGGGCCGCCGGCGCCCAGGAGGCGATCTATTCGCTGCTGATGCTGAACAACGACTTCATGGCCAAGAGCGCCCATATCGAGACCCTCGACCCGGCCTTCGCCGACATGCCGATCCTGATGGATCGCCGGGATGGGGCGTTCGAGACGGTGATGTCCAACAGCTTCGGCTTTGGCGGCACCAATGGGTGCCTGGTGATGGCCAAGGCCGGCTAGGCCAGCGCGACCTTTCGATTCGACATAAGGCGAGGAAGCCATGGCTGACGACTACGACATGCCCAAGGGCGAGCTGATGAAGGGCAAGAAGGGGGTGGTGACCGGTGTCGCCAACCACCAGTCCATCGCCTTTGGCATCGCCTCGCAGCTGGCCGCCCAGGGCGCCGAGATGGCCTTCTTGCACCTGCCGGGCATGGAGCGTCGGGTTCAGCCCCTGGCCGACCAGCTCGGGGTCAAGACCATCGCTCCCGTGGACGTCACCGATGACGCCGCCATGGACGCGGCCTTCAAGGTGGTGGCCGACTCGCTGGGTGAGATCGACTTCTTCGTCCACTCCATCGCCTTCGCCAACAAGGACGAGCTCAAGGGCTCCTTCGTCGAGAACACCACCCGCGAAGGCTTCCTCCGGGCCATGGACATCTCCGTCTTCTCGTTCGTCGACTGCGCCCGACGGGCCGCGGCGCTGATGCCGAACGGCGGCTCCATCGTCTGCATGACCTATCTGGGCGCCGAGCGGGCCATCCCCAACTACAACACCATGGGTGTGGCCAAGGCCGGGCTTGAGGCGGCCACCCGCTACGCCGCCCGCGACCTTGGGCCCAAGGGCATCCGGGTCAACGCCATCTCGGCCGGCGCCATGCGCACCCTGTCGCTCGCCGGCATCTCCGGCGGCCGGGGCATGCTGGCCCAGGGCCGGGCCATGTCGGCCATGAAGGAGGACACCTCCATGGAGGGCGTCGCCGGGGCGGCCCTGTGGCTGATGTCCGACCTCGGGCGGTCCACCACCGGCGAGGTGGTGCATGTGGACGCCGGCTTCCACATCATGGGCCTGGCGGACGACGCCGAGGCCTGAGGCGACGGATTTTGATGGGGCCGATACTGGACGTTCCCCCGTCCGGACCCCCATATCGCCACATGGACATCACCGATCCCGACGTGATCATCGCCGGCGCCGGCATGGCGGGCGCCACGCTTGCCCTTGCCCTGGCGCAGGGGGGCTTAAAGCCGCTGCTGGTGGACCCAGCGCCCTTCGAGACCCAGCTGGCGCCGACCTTTGACGGCCGCGCCTCGGCCATCGCCTACGCCGCCTTCCGCCAGTGGCGGGTCCTGGGCCTGGGAGACGCCCTGGCGCCGCACGCCCAACGGATCGAACAGATCCTGGTCACCGACGGCCGGGCGCCGGGCGCGGCGACGCCGGCGGCCCTGCCCTTCCACCTGCGTTTTGACTCCGCCGAGATCGCCGACCGGTCCGACGGCGAGCCCCTGGGCTACCTGCTGGAGAACCGGCAGATCCGCGCCGTGCTGTCCCAGGCGGTGATCGAGGCGGGCATCCCCGTCCTGGCGCCGGCCAAGGTGGCCAGTGCGAGCTTCGAAAAGGGCGGCGCCGTCGTCACCCTGGAGGACGGGCGGGTGATCACAGCTCCCCTGGCGATCGGCGCGGAGGGACGGGGTTCTGTCCTGCGCAAGGCCGCCGGCATCGGCGCCCTGGGCTGGGACTATCGCCAGACCGGCGTGGTGGCCACGGTGCGCCTGGAGCGCCCCCACGAGGGCGTGGCCCACGAATATTTCCTGCCCAGCGGCCCCTTCGCCATCCTGCCCCTGACCGACAACCGGGCGAGCCTGGTCTGGACCGAGAGCACGGCCCGGGGCGCGGCGTTGAAGTCGGCGAGGCCCGAGGTCTTCCACGCCCACCTGATGCGCCGCTTCGGGGCCTTCCTGGGAAACGCGCAGCTGGATGGGCCAGTCTTCTCCTATCCCCTCTCGCTGCAGCTGGCCGAGCGGTTCACCGCCCCGCGCCTGGCGCTGCTGGGGGACGCCGCCCATGGGGTGCATCCCATCGCGGGCCAAGGGCTGAACCTCGGCTTAAAGGGCGCCGCAGCCCTGGCCGAAGTGCTGGTGGACGCCGCCCGGCTCGGAGAAGATCTGGGGTCAGAGGTGGTGCTGGAGCGCTATGGCCGCTGGCGGCGGTTCGACACCGCCCTGCTCAGCGCCGGCATGGACGCCTTCGTCCATCTGTTCTCCAACGACAATCCGGTCCTGCGCCTGGCCCGCGGCGCGGGCATGTCGGCGGTGAACCGCATTCCGGCCGCCCGGCGGATGTTCATGCAGCAGGCCGGCGGCGCCTTTGGCGACCTGCCCCGCCTCCTGCGTGGCGAAGCGCTCTAGTCGGCGAGTTCGCGGGCTTCCTCTGGCAGCATGATCGGCACCCCATCACGGACCGGATAGGCGAGCTTGGCCCCGCGGCTGATCAGCTCGCCGGCTTCTCGGTCATAGTCCAGGGTCCCATGGGTCACCGGGCAGACCAGGATTTCCAGCAGCCGGGGATCGATCTCGGCGGTGAGGGCGAGCATGGGCTCGGCGGGCGCGTCTTCAGTCATGGATCGTCCTTAAACCAGCACGCTACTGGACGCTATGGGGCGCGCCGTCATCGTCTTCCAGGGCGTCGATCTCCAGGAGGGCGGTCAGGCTGCGCACCCGCTCGGTGAGCGTCAAAGCCTCCAGCAGGGCCTGTTTCTCCGATGGCTCGAACGGCAGGCCCATGGCCAGGCTGGTGACCAGGGGGGCGATGGGCGCGGTCATCGCCGTCTCGTCGTCCACATCCAGCTCCCGGCGGTTCAGATAGCGCTTCAGGGCCCGGGCGAACCGCTCGCGGTCCATCTCAGGCGGCCCTTCGTCCTCAGGCGAGAGGTCGGCCTCGAAGTCCCCATAGGCCACACGCAGCTGGCGATAGGGGGTGCGGGCTGAAAGCTCCTCGCCGGCGACAAACCGACAGATGCCGGTGAGGGTGATCAGATAGCGGCCGTCCGAGGTTTCGGCGAAGCTGGTGATCCGGCCCAGACAGCCGACGCTGGCGAGATTGGGACGCGCCCGCTCGCCGCCCGCGCGGGTCTGAATCATGCCGATGACCCGGTCGCCGGCCATGGCGTCGTCCACCATGTTCAGATAGCGGGGTTCAAAGATCTGCAACGGCAGATCCCCGCCCGGCAGGAGCACCGCCCCGTCCAGGGGAAAGATCGGAATGATCTGTGGCAGATCGGCCATGCGCCGGTAACCCGGCATGGGCGTCACCTCTTGGCTTTCAGGAAAACAGGATGGCCGACAACCGGCGCCGCCCGCTGCGGGCGACCTCCGAGGCGGGGCCAGCGGCTTCGAAGACGGTCAGGAGTTGCTTGCGCGCGGCCTCGTCGTTCCAGGCGCGGTCCCGTTCGATGATGGTCAGCAGATGGTCGGCGGCGGCCTCCATGCGCCCCCGGCCCGCCAGGGCCTTGGCCAGGGCCAGGCGCGCCTCGTGGTCGTCAGGGTCGGCGGCCAGGCGGGCTTCGAAGGCCTGGGTGTCGGAGGGCGCCTCCGCCGCCAGGTTGAGGGCGGCGCGCACGCTATCCAGGTCCGGGTCGCTGGCGTCCAAGGGGGCCATCTCTAAGATTTCCCGAGCCCGGTCCGGCTCGCCGCTGACCATGTAGCACCGCGCCAGGCCGCCGAGGGCTTTCACATTGTCGGGCTCGGCCTGCAGCGCCTGGGCGAAACCCTGGGCGGCCAGCGGAATGTCGCCAGCCTCGAGGGCGGCCTTGGACATCTCCAGGACCTCGCCGACCCCGTCCGCCGGGGCCATGGCCGCCAGCTTGTCGACAAAGGCCTTCACCTGGCTGTCGGGCAGGGCGCCCATGAAGCCGTCAACGGGGCGGCCGCCAAAAAAGGCGAACACCGCCGGGATCGACTGGACCCGCAGTTGGCCCGCATAGGCCGGGTTCTTGTCGATGTCGATCTTGACCATCCTGACCTTGCCCTTGGCGGCGTTGACCGCCTTTTCCAGGGCCGGGCCGAGCTGACGACAGGGGCCGCACCAGGGCGCCCAGAAGTCGACAATGACCGGCGTGTCCTGACTGGCCTCGACCACATCGGCCATGAAGCTGGCGTCGGTGGCGTCCTTGATCAGGTCGCCGCCCGGGGCGGGCGCGGCGGTCTCTCCGATGAGGCTCATGGTGTCTGGTCTTCCTGGATGGTCTGTCTTGGGCAACGCGGCAGGGCCTAAGATGGTCCCATGACCCGCCCGCTTCAACGGATGGTTTGTCCTTCGACCACTTGCAGGGTCTCGAAGTCCACCACCAGGGGCTCCACCCCCACCGCCGCCAGGAACCGTCGGAAGCCGGCCTGGTCCAGCGCCGTGGTCGCGGTGTTGGTCAGGGGATGAAAGTTCACCGTCTTGGCCTGGGCCAGCTGGCGGTCGAGCACGAAGGTCACCCGACGCGCCGCATCGTTGATCAGGCCAAGGGCGGTCACCGAGCCCGGGGTGACGCCCAGGGCCTCGACCATCAGCGCCTCCCGGCCAAAGGACAGCCTAGCCGCGCCGATCACCGGCGGCAGGCGCTTCAGGTCGATGGCCGTGCGATCGGCGGCCGAGATCAGCCAGAGCCGATCCTTGGCGTCCTTGAGGAACAGGTTCTTGGTGTGGGCGCCGGGTAAGCCCGCCTTGATCTCCTCGCCCTCGCCCACCCGGAAAACCGCCGGATGGTCCACTGTGCGATGGGCGATCCCCTGGGCGTCCAGGAAGGCGAGAAGGTCGTCGCGGGTCTTCATGGTCCCCTCATAGTGGTCCCGGGCGCATCGCGGAACTGGACGCCGGCCTCCACGGCTGGCTAGAGCAGGTGTTGGCCGGCCCGCGGCCACATGTCGAGAGGTTGGACGCCCCATGGAGCTTGAGTGCTATCCCACCACCGATCGCCCCCCCGAGATCGTGCCCGGACGCCCGCAGCGGGCCTGGATGGAGAGTTTCGCCGACCGTCACGCCTATCGCTGTCTTCCCCTGACCATGGCCAACACCACGGGCTGGGAAATCCTCTGCCCGATGAGCTTCAGCGCCGAATGGAACGGCGGCAAGTTCCAGGAAGACATCACCCTCATCCCCGACAACCCGCACCCCGACTTCCACAACTTCGCCAAGTCGCACTTCAGCCATGGGGTGCTGACCTTCCACCCGGGCTACCTGTTCCGCACGCCGCCGGGCTGGTCGATGATGGCCCAGGGGCCGCCCAACCACGTCAAGGACGGCATCCAGCCCCTGGCCGGCCTGGTGGAGACCGAGTGGCTGCCCTTCCCCTTCACAATGAACTGGATCTTCACCCGGCCAGGCCGGGTCCACTTCCGCAAGGGCGAGCCCTTCTGCTTCATCACCCTGGTTCAGGACAAACCCCTGGCGGAGTTCCAGCCGGTGATCCGCCCGCTGGCCCGCAACGCCGACCTGATGGGCCAGTACGCCGCCTGGGAGAAGCACCGCACCGACTTCAACGCCAAGATCTACCGCGGCGACCCGGAGGCCACCAAGGAGGCCTGGCAGCGTTTCTACTTCCGCGGGGAATACCCTGACGCGGTGGCCGAGCCGCCGAAGGATCATGTGAACAAGCGTCGGCTGAAGGCCCCGAAATTCGGCGGCTAGGCCGCTTGCCAAGGCTTGTGGCGTCTGCCATAAGCCCGCTCTCGATTTTCGGGGGCGGCCACTCGGGTCGGCATCGAAAAGCGCGGGCGTAGCTCAGTGGTAGAGCACAACCTTGCCAAGGTTGGGGTCGAGAGTTCGAATCTCTTCGCCCGCTCCATTTCCCCTCCAGGGGTCATGCGGCGACACAAGAAACGGCCCCCAGCGGGCCGTTTTTTTGTTCCACCCCTCGCTGATCGCCGCGATCAGCCTCCTGTCTGCAACCAAGGGGGCGTCTCCAGCATTTTCACCTCTGAGACGTCCGCCAAATGGGCGGGTGAGATCAGACGGAGGTCCCCATGACCGAGCAGCGCAAAGACGACGACGCCAACGCCCCGAGCTCGCGCCCGGCGACGCCCCTGCCCAACGGCGAGAAGCACGACCAGTTGGACCGCGAGGGTCGCAAGGCGGAGTCCCGTCAAGAAGCCCTGGTGGATGAGGCGGTGGAAGAAACCTTCCCCGCCAGCGATCCGATCGCGCCGAAGCACATCAGCTAGACGCCTGGCGCAAGGCCGGACGAAAGAGGGGGCGGACCAGCCGGTCCGCCCCCTTTTCCATGTCCGTCAGACCCCCAGCCTCAGGGCGTCGGACGCACGATCCGCGGACCGAGGTTCTGCAGCACCGCACGGGCGTCGAAGGCGTTGGGATCGCCCGGCGCCTTGGCGCCGCGATACATGACGATCTCCGCGGTGGCTTCGAATTTCTCCACCGTTCTCACATCGACCCGGTCCGCCCAGAAGGGGTCGCCGAAGTAGGGATCCCAGGTGCGCCAGCTATAGGCCGAATAGTAGCGCCAGTGGGGCCGCCAGTAGGAATACCGGGGGCCATACCAGGGATTGTAGAAGGGGTCGGGCTGGACATAGGTCCGCGCGTCGCGGTCGACGGCGCGGGTGACGATGGCGAAGCCGTCATAACCCTGCTGCACGGTAAGCTCGGCGGCCCGGTAGAGCAGGAAGCCCTCGACCGTTTCACGGCCGGTCAGGCTGTTGCCCGCAAAGCTGACCCTCCAGCGGTCAGGCTCGACCCGCATTTCGGAATAGCCGCCTGAGACGGCCGAACCTGGCAGGTTGGGTTGGTAGGGCGTGGCGGTCGCGCAGGCGCTGAGCCCCGCCAGGAGGGCGAGCGCGGCCACGGGACCCATAAATCTCTTCATCTTGGTCTCGTTCCTTGACGAACGTCCCCCGAACGCTCTGCGGCACAATAGGCCTACACCGTGGCCTAATTTAGGTCGCCAGGCCACAGGGCCAGATCGCAGGCCTCTTTGGGCCCCCACCGACGGGATGACATTTCCGTGTGCGCGAGCAATGGGCGCGATGGGGCTTTTGCGCCCATTTCGGGAGCCTTATCCGTCCTTTCCCGGGGCCAGACCGGCCCATGGCCCGGGACGTGCAGAACGGGGTGTTGTAGATTTCACTTAATTCCTATTGAGACACTAGGTTAGTATTTCGCAGCGCTGCGAAGCCGGGGGTGGGCGATGGAATCGGACTTCATGCTCTTTGCAGCGGTGGGCTTCGCCGCCCAGCTGGTGGATGGCGCCCTGGGCATGGCCTATGGGGTGGTGTCGACCACGACCCTGCTGGCCATGGGGGTGTCGCCGGCCAACGCCTCGGCCAGCGTCCACGCCGCAAAGGTGTTCACCGGCGCGGCCTCGGCGGTGTCCCACGCCCTGCACAAGAACATCAACTGGCGCCTGCTGGCGCTGCTGGCCACCGGCGGCGTGCTCGGCGGCGTCGCCGGCACCTACCTGCTGACCTCGATCGATGGGGACACGATCAAACCCTATGTGGTCGGCTGGCTCGGCCTGATGGGCCTCGTGATCCTCTACCGGGCCTGGAAAGGGGTTCGGCCCAAGCCCTTCTCCTGGAAAAGCCCCATGCCGCTGGGCGTGCTCGGGGGCTTCTTTGACGCCGTCGGCGGCGGCGGTTGGGGGCCGGTGGTCACCTCCACCCTGCTCGGTTCCGGGGCCGATCCGCGCAAGGCGATCGGCACCACCAACGCCGCGGAATTCTTCGTCGCTACGGCGGTTTCGGCGGCCTTCCTCTCGGCCCTGCTGTCGGGCCATTGGGAGACCGAGGGCCTTCGTGACCACATGTGGTCGGTCCTCGGCCTCATCGCCGGCGGAGTCGTGGCGGCCCCGCTGGCGGGTTGGATGACCAAGGTGCTGCCGATCCGGGCCCTGACCTGGTTCGTCGGCGTCCTGGTCACCGCCCTGGCGATCTGGCAGGCGGTGGTCCTGTTCCTCTAGACCTGGGCGACGGGCCGCCTCAGGCGCCGATCACCACCAGGGTCCAGATGATGCGGCCCGCGGCGCCAAACAGCAGCACGGCGGCGGCCAGGGCCTGGATCATGAAGCCCAGCTCGCGCTTCCCGGGGTCGGCCACATAGCCCAAGGCGTAGAGAATACGTCCGATGATCCAGATGACGCCCAGGCCGGCGGCCACCAGATCGTTCCAGTAGAGCGCAAACAGCCAGAGCGCCGGCAGGAAGATGGGCAGCCATTCCAGGGTGTTGGCCTGCACCCGGATATGCCGCTCCAGGATCGGATCCCCCGTCATCGCCGGGGCGTCGATCCCGCTCTTTCGCCGGGCCCCGCCGACCCGAACCCCCATCCAGACATAGACCAGTATGGCGGCGATGGTGACCAGCGCGACCCAGCTGTGCGGACCCATGGCGAAACTCCCCCTCAGATTGATGACGGCGCAGCCTCGCGCCTTGGCGCCACAGTGGCACGGGCCAAGCGTCACCGGAACCTTCGCGGGCGACGGGCGGCGGCCTGAAAGGCGCCCCACCGCGAAAAACTGATGATCGGTGAGGAACGATTTGCGGGCGGAAGCGAGTTTCAGGCGGGTCAGCCGATACAGGAGCCGGCCCGTGTCCTCAGTCCATACGTCCGAAACCGACGCCGCCTGGCGCCGCCGCGCCAGCAAGGCCGCCGGCGCCCTGAAGGAAGCCCGCAGCTGGGCGGCCGGGGAGCCCCGGGAGAGCGCCCCCAGCGCCGCCCTGCCGCTGCCAGGTGGGAAGCGTATGCGCCTGACCACCGATCGGGTGCGGGCCAGGCCCGCCCTGTCGCCGCAGGTGTCCTTCATGCTGGGGCAGAACGCCATCGGACTCGGGGTGTGGGGCCTGTTCTTTCCCCGCGCCGTCCAACGGTTCCTTGGCCTGAACGGCTCGCCGCAGACCACCCAGGTTCTGTTCGGCGCCCGGGAGATGGCCACGGGCATGGGCCTCTTCTCGGACCCGACCCGCTCGGGCGTGCTGTGGGCGCGGGTAGTCGGCGACATCTTCGATATCGCTGTGCTGAGCGCTCTGAACCGGCGGAGCAATCCCAAGCGGGGTAACGCCCGCCTGGCCCTGGGCGTCGTGCTGGCCGTGACCGCCCTGGACGTGATCACCGCCACCCGCATGACCAACGTCAAGCGCAACTGCTCCTAGGAGGACCGCCCCATGAAAGCGATCTGCTGGCAAGGCAAGAAGGACCTCCGCTGCGAGGAGGTCCCTGATCCGATCATCGAGGACCCGAAGGACGCCATCATCCGCGTGACCTCCACCTGCATCTGCGGGTCGGACTTGCACCTGATGAACGGCCTGGTGCCAACCATGTGCGTCGGCGACGTCATGGGCCATGAGGCCATGGGCGAAGTGGTCGAGGCCGGCCCCGAAGCCCGGGCCCAGGGTCTGAAGATGGGCGACCGGGTGGTGGTCCCCTTCCAGATGACCTGCGGCGCATGCGAGCAATGCCGGGCGGGCAACTATTCCGTCTGCCAGACCACCAACCGGAATTCGGACCTGGCCAAGGCCTTCTTCGGCGACACCACCGCCGGACTGTTCGGCTATTCCCACATCACCGGCGGCTATGCCGGGGGCCAGGCGGAGTATCTGCGCGTTCCCTATGCGGCCACCACCCTGATCCAGATTCCCAAGACCGGGGCGGATGAGACCTATCTCTTCCTCAGCGACATCCTGCCGACCGGCTGGCAAGCGGCGGCCTTCGCCGACATCCAGCCCACCGATACGGTGGCGGTCTGGGGCTGCGGCCCGGTGGGGCTGTTCGCCATCCAGTCGGCCATCATCCAGGGCGCTCAGCGGGTCATCGCCATCGACGACGTGCCCGAGCGGCTGGCCCTGGCGGCCGGCCTGGGGGCCGAGGTCCTTGATCGCAGCGCCCAGAAGGTGCTGCCCCGTCTGAAGGACATGACCGACGGGCATGGGCCGGAGAAGTGCATCGACGCCGTCGGGCTAGAAGCTCACGGCCCAACCCCGCTGCTCGGCATGATCGATCGGGTGCAGACCGCTCTGAAGCTGGAGACCGAGCGACCGGTGGCCCTGCGCGAGGCGATCATGGCCTGCAAGGCGGCGGGCACAGTCTCCATCCCCGGCGTCTATGGCGGACTGGCCAACATGATCCCGATGGGCGCCATGATGAACAAGGGCCTGACCATTCGCACCGGCCAGACCCATGTGCGGCGCTGGAGCGACGACCTGCTGCGCCGGCTCGACGAAGGCGAGATCGATCCCACCTTCCTGATCACCCACACCGAGCCGCTTGGCCGGGGTCCCGAAATGTACAAGACCTTCCGGGACAAGCAGGACGGCTGCGTGAAGGTGGTGCTGAAGCCCTGAGCGGCTGCAGCCGCCTTGCGCCTACCGACCCCGGCGGTCGCGCTTGGCCGTGCCCCGCAGGCGCAGGGCGTTGAGCTTGATGAAGCCCGCCGCGTCGCGCTGGTCGTAGGCCACCTTGCCCTCCTCGAAGGTGACCAGCTCCTGGTCGTACAGCGAGTAGGGGCTGGAGCGGCCAATGACCGTGACATTGCCCTTGTACAGCTTCACCCGCACCTGGCCGGCCACGTGGGCCTGGGAATGGTCGATGGCCGCCTGCAGCATCTCGCGCTCGGGGCTGAACCAGAAGCCGTTATAGATCAGCTCCGCATAGCGGGGCATCAGCTCGTCCTTCAGGTGGGCCGCGCCGCGATCCAGGGTGATGGACTCGATCCCCCGGTGGGCGGCCAGCAGGATGGTTCCGCCAGGCGTCTCATAGACGCCGCGGGACTTCATGCCGACGAAGCGGTTCTCCACCAGGTCCAGGCGGCCGATCCCGTTGTCGTGGCCCAGCTGGTTCAGGCGGGTGAGCAGGGCGGCCGGCGACAGGGCCTCGCCGTCGATGGCGATGGGGTCGCCCTTCTCGAAATCGATGGTGATCACGGTGGCCTTGTCCGGCGCATCCTCGGGCGAGAGGGTGCGCATATGGACGAATTCCGGCGCCTCGACCGCCGGGTCCTCCAGCACCTTGCCCTCAGAGGAAGAGTGCAGAAGGTTGGCGTCGACGCTGAAGGGCGCCTCGCCGCGCTTGTCCTTGGTGATCTGGATCTGGTGCTTCTCGGCGAAATCCAGCAGGGCCTCACGGCTCTTGAAGTCCCATTCCCGCCACGGCGCGATCACATGGATGTCGGGTTCGAGCGCGTAGTAGCCGAGCTCGAAACGGACCTGGTCATTGCCCTTGCCGGTGGCGCCATGGCTGACAGCGTCGGCGCCGGTCATCCGGGCGATCTCGATCTGCCGTTTGGCGATCAAAGGCCGCGCGATAGAGGTGCCCAGCAGATATTGGCCCTCATAGACCGTATTGGCCCGGAACATCGGAAAGACGAAGTCGCGGACGAACTCTTCGCGGACATCCTCGATGAAGATGTTTTCCGGCTTCACGCCGGCGGCCAGGGCCTTGGCCCGCGCCGGCTCGATCTCTTCGCCCTGGCCCAGGTCAGCGGTGAAGGTGACCACCTCGGCGCCATACTCGGTCTGCAGCCACTTCAGGATGATCGAGGTGTCCAGGCCGCCGGAATAGGCGAGGACGACTTTCTTGATCGGCTTGTCGGCGGCCATGGGGCGAGGTCTTTCGAGAGGAGCGGGGAAGAGAAAACTGGCGGGGCTTTAAGATCGAACCGGGTGACCGTTCAAGACTTAAGCGCGCCTTCCTGGTCAAGCTGGGTCATGGCGGCGTGCAGCCAGCGCAGGTGATAGAGGGCGAACAGCCCCGCTAGGGTGGCGCGGATGCCAAACAGCACCAGGGCGTCCGACGTGCCCGGTGCGATCTCCCGATTCTGCCACAGCAGGACGAGGCTGAGCAGGAAGGCGAGGCCGGGGATCAGCAGCAGGGCGATATGACGGGGGACCCGCATCATGGCCCGGCCATCCCGGGCGAACTGCAGGGGCATCGCCGTGTCCGCCGGCACCCGCGCCCAGGCCTTGTGCGAGGCGCTGGCCATGATCGACAGGGAGACGATCCACAGGGCGTCGCCCACAATGCCCAGCCAGTTCATCGATCTCTCCGCATAGGGGTCAATGCCGACCCATGGCCCAGTATGGCCAGGTGAGTCCAGGCCGACGCCTAGACTGTAACCTGGGTGCCCAGCTCCACCACCCGGCCAGGGGGGATTTTGAAGAAGTCGGTGGGATTGGCCGCATTGCGCATCAGATAGATGAACAGCCGATCCTGCCACAGCGGCATGCCCGACTGGGCCGAGGGGACCACCGATCGGCGGCCCAGGAAGAAGCTGGTGGCCATGATGTCGAACTTCAGGCCGAGCTTGCGACAGAGGCCCAGCGCCTTGGGAAGGTTGGGACTTTCCATGAATCCGTAAGCCACGGTGACCTTCTTGAAGTCCTCGTTGACCGGCTCGATCTTGATGCGGTCCTCATCCTTGACCCTGGGGGTCTCGGTGGTCCGCACGGTCAGGATGACATTCTTCTCGTGCAGCACCTTGTTGTGCTTGAGATTGTGCATCAGGGCCACCGGCGCGACATCGGGGTCCGAGGTGAGGAAGATGGCCGTGCCCGGCGCCCGGTGCGGCGCACGGGCCTTCAGGATTTCGCTGAGCTCAGTCAGCTGGATGCTGTCGCGACGGGTCTTGTCAGTGAGAATCTGCGCGCCGCGCATCCAGGTCCACATGATGATCACCAGACCGCCGCTCAGGGTCAGGGGGAACCAGCCGCCCTGGAAGACCTTCAGCAGGTTGGACGACAGGAAGACCAGATCGATCGCCGCAAAGCTGCCGGCCACCAGGCCCGCCTGCCACCAGGGCCGCTTCCACATGGCGCCCATGATCACGAACAGCAGCAGGGTGTTGACGAACATGGTGCCCGACACGGCGATGCCGTAGGCCGAGGCTAGGTTCGATGAGTTCTGGAACAGGGCGAGCGTCAGCAGGACGCCGGCCATCAGCAGCATGTTGACCTGGGGCACATAGATCTGCCCGGCCTGGGTTTCAGACGTGCGGCGGATGTCGATCCGCGGCAGCAGGCCAAGCTGCACCGCCTGCTGGGTGACCGAGAACGCGCCGGTGATCACCGCCTGACTCGCCACCACCGTCGCCGCCGTCGCCAGCAGCAGGACCGGCCAGAAGGCGAACTCCGGGATCATCTCGTAGAAGGGACTGATCCTGGCGTCCGGCCGGGTGAGCACCAGGGCGCCCTGGCCCAGATAGTTGAGCAGCAGGGACGGCAGGACCAGAATGATCCAGGCCGCCCGGATCGGGCCTTTGCCGAAGTGGCCCATGTCCGCATAGAGCGCCTCCGCCCCGGTCACGGCCAGGAAGACGCTGCCCAGGATGACGAAGCCGAGGAAGCCGTTGTCCAGCAGGAACAGCACCCCGTAGTGCGGCGACAGTCCCATCAGGATCCGCGGCTCACTGACGATATGATAGAGGCCCAATCCGGCCAGGGTCAGGAACCAGACCGCCGTGATCGGCCCGAAGTAGCGGCCGATCTTGGCCGTGCCCCGGGACTGAGCCATGAACAGGGTGATCAGGATGCCTGCGGAGATCGGCAGGACGAAGGGCGAGAGCGCCGGCCCGATTCCGGGCGCGACCTTCAGGCCTTCCACCGCCGAGAGCACCGACAGGGCTGGGGTGATGACCCCGTCCGAATAGAAGAGCGCCGCGCCGATCATGCCCAGGAGCAGGATGGCGCCAGACCGGCGCCCCAGGGACCGGCGGGCCAGGGCCATCAGGGCGAGGGCGCCGCCCTCCCCCTTGTTGTCCGCATTCAGCAGGAAGATGACGTACTTCACCGAGACGATCAGGAAGAGCGCCCAGGCCATCAGGGACACCACCCCGAACACGGCCAGCTCGTCGGTCCCGCCACTGCGGGAATGGGCGAGCGCCTCACGCATGGCATAGAGCGGGCTGGTCCCGATGTCGCCGAAGACCACGCCGACCGAGCCGAGGGCGAGCGCCCAGAACCCTTCCGCCTTGGGGTGGGACCCATCGGAATGCGTCCCTGCAGCCGATGAATTCGGCTCACTCATCCAGACTCTCCGGAGACCGTGGGGACGGTGTCTCGTAATCCCAGGCAGGAGGCCTGCGCCCCGACGATGCGGCGGGCGCGATACACCCTTTCCGCAGGGGGTTCAATCGCAGGCGCAGTTTCAGGGACGACCGCGGGCCGCTTGCCCCCCGTCGCAACCTTGTTCACCTTCGCCAGGCGACGGAGCCCTTCCCGGCTGATCCGCCGCCCTTTGCAGGAGCGCCGATGGCTCGCCGACTGGCCCTGGTGACCGGGGCGTCCGCTGGAATAGGCGCCGCTTTCGCCCGGACCCTGGCCGCCCAGGGCTGCGACCTGGCCCTCACCGCCCGAAGGGGCGAGCGGCTTGAGGCCCTGGCCGCCGAGCTGCGCGCGCGACACGGGATCGATGTCCTGACCCTTGTCGCGGACCTGGCGGACCCCGCCGCGCCCGCAGCCCTTGAGGCGGCTCTGACCGCCGATGGCCGCGCCGTGGACATACTCATCAACAATGCGGGCTACGGCCTCCCGGGGACCTTCGGAGGCAATGCCTGGGGCGATCATGCCGCAACGCTGCAGGTGATGCTGAGCGCGCCCTGCGAACTGGCCCACCGGCTTCTGCCCGGCATGCTGCGCCGGGGCTATGGCCGCATCGTCAATGTCGCGTCGGTGGCCGGCCTGACCCCTGGCGGCGTGGGCCTCTATGGACCGGTGAAGCGCTACCTGATCGGGTTTTCCCAGAGCCTTCACATGGAATGCGTCGGCACAGGCGTGCAGGTCAGCGCCCTGTGCCCTGGTCTCACCTGGTCGGAGTTTCACGATGTGAACGGCATGCGCGACCCGTTGGACACCGCCACCCCGGCCTGGCTCTGGATGGACGCCGAGACCGTCGTCGCCGCAGGCCTGGCCGCTGTGGAGGCCAACTGCCCTGTCTGCGTCCCGGGGCCGGCGAATAAGACCCTGGCCCTTCTGGCCTGGCTCCTGCCTGACACCTGGGTCATGGCCCTGACCGCGGCTCAAGGCTGGCGCTTCCGCAAGCCCTGAGCCCCGCTTCACTGCGACACGTAGGGTTTGGCCGCCTCATTGAGGATCACCCCGCTGGTGGCGTCGGCGATGCCCACCAGCACGAACTGCACAGCCATGGCGCAGAGGATCAGGCCGAGCACCCGAACGACGATGGTCATGCCGATGCGCCCGAGAATCTTGCTGATCACCGGCGCGGCCCAGAAGCAGAGCATGGTCACCAGGGCGATGGCCCCGATCACGCCCACCCCGATGGCCGCGCCGGCCAGGCCGAAAACCTTGGCCTCGCTGGCATAGATGACCACCGAGGAAATGGCGCCCGGCCCGATCAGCAGAGGCATGGCGAAGGGCACGATCAGCCGCTCGAACTTGCGACCCGCCCGGCCCTTGGGGTTTTCGTCGCCCTCGGCCATGGCCGAGAAGCTGGCGGTGAAGTCATCCCGCGCCATTTCCAGGCCCAGCAGGAACAGGATGATGCCGCCGGCGATCCGGAAGGCCGGCAGGGAGATGCCGAAAAAGGCCAGCAGGGCCAGGCCCGAGAAGTAGAAGAAGGTCAGGAAGCCCAGGATGAACAGGGCGATATAGACGGCCACGAGCCGCGCATCGCGCCCCTTGCTGCCCTGGGTCGCGGCGCCGAACAGGGGGACGTTGCCGATCGGATCGATCAGGGCGAACAACGCCACGAAGAAGTTGACCGCGAACTCAGCCTGGCTCATGCCTCGCTCCCAGAGCACGATGCGATTGATCGGATCCGATCGTGCTCAAGACTCCTTGAAGTTGAGCATTTTCTTCGCTGAACCGGTGTCCACTTCAGCGGAAAATGCTCTAGCTCAAAATTGAAGCGGCGCCGATCTCCCTTATGGGCTGAGCCGGCGCAAACCTGCCCGGAGCCTGCGCCATGACCGCCGCCGCCCGTCTAGACGCCGCCAAGCCCTGCGATCCGCGCCTGATCGTGCCCCTGGACCTGCCCGACATCGACCAGGCTCGGGCCATGGTGGCGGCCCTCGGCGAGGCGGTGAGCTTCTACAAGATCGGGCTGGAACTGTTCGCCTCGGACGGCATGACCCTCGCCCGGGAGCTCAAGGCCCAGGGCAAGCAGATCTTCCTCGACTGGAAGCTGCACGACATCGGCACGACGGTGCAGCGATCGGCCGCGGTGCTGGCTGATTCCGGTTGCGACTTCCTCACTGTCCATGGGGAGCCCCAGGTCATGGCCGCCGCCGTCCGCGGCCGGGCGCGTTCGGGCCTGAAGGTGCTGGCCGTCACCGTGCTGACCAGCCTGTCGGACGAGGACCTGCTGGAGATGGGATTTACCGAAAGCGCGCGGTCCCTGGTGGAACGGCGCATTCAGCACGCCGTGGCCGCCGGCTGCGACGGGGTGATCGCCAGCCCGCATGAAGCGGCCCTCGCCCGGGCCATTGGCGGGCCCGGCTTTCTGGTGGTGACGCCGGGCGTGCGCCCAGATTGGGCGGCGAAGAATGATCAGGCCCGCGCCGCCACCCCTGCCCAGGCCTTGCAGGCCGGCGCCTCACACCTGGTTTGCGGCCGCCCGATCACAGGCGCCAACGACCCTCAGGCCGCCGCCCTGCGGATCGTCGCAGAGATGTCTCGCCTATAGCGCCGTTGCGGTGACCGAGACCTCAGCGGCCCTTGCCGCCGTGTCCGCCGCCCTTGCCCCCATGGCCGCCGCCCTTGCCGCC
>NZ_JAUSBZ010000140.1 GCF_030651755.1 Phenylobacterium sp.
GAACGTCGCCCTGCAGACCGAATATGTCAGCAAGCACTTGAACACCCCGAGCCTGCGGGCCCAGTTCATCAACAAGTCGCTGCTGCGGTCCTTTTCCTCAATCCTGCACGGCGAGCAGGGCGCGTTGAACCTGTCGGCCAGCCTCTGCCACGTGCTGCTGGATCAGGGCGCCCAGGAATACGCCGCCAACCAGACCCGCGAAGAGGCCCGCCACGTCACGGCCTTCGCCAAATACCTCAAGGCCCGCTGGGGCCGGCCGGTGGAGTGCAGCAAGGTGCTGCAGGACCTTCTGGTGGACATCATCGGGTCCCCGGAGGTCTATAAGAAGATCATCGGCATGCAGATGCTGGTGGAGGGCCTCGCCATGGGCGCCTTCGCCACCTTCTACCAGAAGCTCAACGACCCGCTGGGCCGCAAGCTGATGCAGCTGGTGATGACCGACGAGGCCTTCCACCACAAGTTCGGGAAGATCTGGGCCGACCGGACCATCCCGAAGCTGAGCCCGCAGGAACACGAGATCATCGAGGACTGGGCGGCCCACTGCTTCCAGGTGCTTCTGTTCAACCTGGTGTCCCCCAGCGAGCAGCGCGACCTCTATGAGGAGTTCGGTCTCGACCCTGACAAGGTGCTTGAGGAGATCCAGCTGCTGGCCACCGACGAGGCCCGCCGCGAGGACATGAAGGAGTCGACCAACATCTTCCGGGTGTTGATCAAGACCCTGCTCAACGCCGGCATCATCACCGACCGCACGCGGGCCTTCTACGGCATGTATGTGGACATGGATGAGTTGAAGAACGAAGGCGACCGTATGGTCGGCGACGACATCGCCGAGGAGGGCATCGTCTATCTGCAGGCCATCAACTTCAAGGAGCGGGCCCTTAAGCCGGTGACCATCGCCGCCGAATAGCGGCCTCGTCCTCAAGCGACATGGCGACGCCCGCCGGCGACCCCGGCGGGCGTCCTTGTTCCCGGCGCAATGTTTTCATAGGGTTCGCCCATGCCGAGCCTTTCACACACCCGTCTCCGCCCCTTCGTCCTCAGCCTGGCTTGCGCAGGCCTGCTGAGCGCCCTGCCGAGCCTGGCCGCGGCGGCGGCGCCCGAGCCCGCCAACAAGGTCGAGCTGACCAAGATGACCGGCCGCTGGTACGAGGTGGCCCGCACCCCCAACGCCATGCAGAAGGCCTGTGAGGCCGCCACCGCCGACTGGACCCGGACCGGGGCAGGATATTCCGTGGTCCAGACCTGTCGCCGCGGGACGCCGGACGGACCGAAGAAGGAATGGAAGGCCAACGCCACGCCGGTGGATCCGGTCAAGAACGCCAAGTTCAAGCTCAGCTTCTTTGGCGGGGTGATGAACCAGGAATACTGGATCCTCGACCACGGCGCCGACGACGGCTGGCTGATCATGGGGACGCCCGGGGGCAACTATGTCTGGCTGCTGTCGAAAGCCCCCCAGCTGAGCGCCGCCGTCCGCAGCCAGGCCATCGCCCGCATCCGTCAACTCGGCTACGACACCTCCAAGCTGGAATTCCCGCAACAGGTCCGCTGACCGCCGGCCTCTTGCGCTGAGAACGAAGGCCGAACATGGTGGCGGCATGGATCTGGTTCTCACCACCTGCGCGCCGGCCTCGCGGCCGCAGATCACCCAGGCGGTGACCCGGGGCGCGGCGCGGCTGCTGGCGGCGCTGGGCTATGCGCCGCTGACAGAGGTGTGCCTGCCCAATGGACGCCGGGCTGATCTCATGGCCCTGGGGCGGCGCGGCGATCTGTTCATCGTCGAGGTGAAGTCGAGCCTGGAAGACTTCCGAACCGACCTCAAATGGCGGGAATATGCGCCCTATTGCGACGCTTTCGCCTTCGCTGTCGCGCCGGAGTTTCCCAAGGACATCCTGCCTGAGGACCCGGGCCTGATCGTGGCCGACGCCTTTGGCGGGGCGGTGGTGCGCGAGGCGCCGGTGGCGAGCCTGGCCGGGGCGCGGCGCAAGGCGCTGACGGTGGCCTTCGGGCGTCTGGCGGCCCTGCGCGCGGGATCGGCGCTCAGTCTCTGAGCCCTCAGCGGGGCGCGCGCTTGGCCAGGATGCGCTGCAGGGTGCGCCGGTGCATGTTCAACCGGCGGGCGGTTTCTGAGACATTGTGGCCGCACAGTTCATAAACGCGCTGGATATGCTCCCAGCGCACCCGATCAGCGCTCATGGGATTGTCCGGCGGAGCGGCGACGTCGCCGGGGAGGGCCAGCAACGCCCGGGCCACATCATCGGCGTCGGCGGGCTTGGACAGGTAGTCCACCGCGCCGGCCTTCACCGCCGCCACGGCGGTGGCGATATTGCCATAGCCGGTCAGCATGATGATCTTGGCGTCAGGGCGGGCCTCGCGAACGGCCTCCACCACCTTCAACCCCGTGCCATCCTCCAGGCGCATATCGAGCACCGCGAAGGCGGGGGGATAGACCTTCACCGCGGCCAGGGCCTCGGTGACGCTGGCGGCGAGCACGGGCTCGAAACCCCGTCCTTCCAGGGCGCGACCCAGTCGTGTTCGCAGGGCGGTGTCGTCGTCGAGGAGCAGCAGGCTCTTGTCGGCCAGGCCCTCGATCTGGGTGCTAAGGTCGTTCATTCCGCCACCCGCGCGTGCGGGCCTCCCTCCGTGCGTGTATTCATACTGGCGTGCGCCGGGCCGGGTCCGCAAGGGGCGCGACGAGGTGGCTATTCCTGACTCGCCTCGATGCGGGCGCGGGGCCAGCGCACCGACACCACTGCGCCGCGGGGGCGACCGTTCTGGAAGACCACCCGGGCGCCGGTCCGCTCCAACAGGGTTTTGGAGATGAAGAAGCCCAATCCCATGCCCACATGGCCTGTGCGGGAGCCCTCGGCGCCCGGACGGCTCGTGACATAGGGCTCGCCCAGACGGGCCAGAATTTCCGGCGCAATACCGGCGCCGTCGTCGCGAACCTCCAGTGAGATGGTGTCGGCGTCGAAGCGGGCGGTGACCAGGACTTCGGAGTCGGCGAAGTCCACAGCGTTCTCCACGAATGAGGAGATGGCGTGGATCACCTCGGGCATGCGCCGGACCCCGGGCTTGCGGGCGCCGGGCGCCCCAGTGACGATGGCCTCCAGGCGCACGCCCTTGACGTCCCGGTGAGGCTCGATGACCTCCTGCAGGAGCTGCAGCAGGCTCATGCGCTCGTGCATCTCGTCGGAGGCGGCGGGGGTCTCGGTGAGGCGGGCGAGGATTTCCCGGCACCGCTGGGCCTGGGCCATGAGCAGGTCGGCGTCCTCGCGGACCTGCGGCGTCGGCGCCTCCCGGGCCATCTCCTTGGCGACAATGGCGATGGTGGCCAGGGGCGTGCCCAGCTCGTGGGCGGCTGACGCCGCGAGACCTCCCAGGGCCGAGAGTCGCCGCTCCCGGGCCAAGACCGCCTGGGTGACATCCAGAGCTAGGGCCCGCCGGGCGGTCTCCTGGGCGGCCTCACGGACAAAGGCGGCGCTGAGGGCCAGGGCGAGCAGCAGGGCTACGGCGGTGGCCAGCCGGTATCCGAGGGGGGGCGCCGACAGCAGGCTGTCCGCGCCGGGAAGGGGGTGGGCGAATATGCTCACGGCGGCGACCGCGCCGACCGCCAGGGCGCCGAGGATGGCGGTGGCGCGCAGGGAAAGGGTCGCGGCCGCCAACACCAGGGGCGGCCCGATCAGCGCGATGAAGGGGTTGATGACTCCCCCGGTCAGGGCGACGAGGCCGGCCACCCGCAGGATGTCGAAGCCCAGTTGCAGGGTGGCCTCCGTCGGGTGCAGCAGGCGCTGCCCCGGGGTGGCGATACCCACCAGCAGGTTGACCCAGGCGGCCAGACCCACCAGGCCAAAGCAGATGGCGTAGGGAGCCGGAAGGGCGAAGACCGTCGCCGCCAGGGTCAGAGCCGTGGCCTCGCAGATGACCAGGGCCCAGCGCAGGGTGACCACAGAGCGAATCCGCAGCCGGCCCTGCCCCAGGACGGCTTCGTCCCAGGCGAGCTCACCTTGCAGCAGGGCGGTGCTTTGCCTATCGAGACCCAAGGGGTCCTTCAGGCCCGCCGATCCGTCGTTCTTGAGGGCCATGGCTCAGGCAGGATCACCGAGATCGGCGGTTCTGGCGAGCCCCAAACAAAGATCGCTCATTCCTGATCAAGGCTTCGCTCATGTCGAAACGTTCGCTGATCATCATCGCCCTGGTGGCGATACTGGGTCTCGCCGCCGGGTTGGCTCTGTTCTGGCGGACCGACGCCCCGGTCGGCGGCGCTCAGGGTCAGGCCAATGTGGGCGGTCCCTTCGAACTGGTGGATCAGGATGGTCGCACGGTGGACCAGTCGATTCTGGAGGGCCGCTGGAGCGTGGTCTTCTTCGGCTTCACCTATTGTCCCGACATCTGCCCATCGACCCTGCAGTCGGTGGCCGCGGCCCAGGATCAGCTGGGTCCCCGGGGGGCGGACCTCCAGACGGTCTTCATCTCGGTGGACCCCGAGCGGGACACCCCTGAGCAGCTGAAAACCTATCTCAGCCTGGACGCCTTTCCAGATGGCGTCATCGGCCTGACGGGCACGCCGGCCCAGATCGAGCAGGTGGCCAAGTCCTACTATGTCTATTACCGCAAGTCCGGCGAGGGACCCGACTACACCATCGACCATTCGACGGCGGCCTATCTGATGGACCCTCAGGGGCGGTTCAATCGGGTGCTCGCCTACGGCATGTCTCCCGACGAGATGGCGCGGCTGATCCGCACCGCGATGCAGGAAGGCTGAATCGGGCGCACGGGTGTGACCGCTGGTCGCGGCTGGACCCGTCCGTTGGAACGGCCAAGGCTGGACTCCGTTAAGGCTCCGCGTGATATGTTGCGGTGCACAAGGACCCTCGCAGATGCTCTATACCCTGCACGAAACCAGTTATTATGGCGCAGCGCCCCTTCGCATGACGGCGCTGCTGACCCGCGACCTGTGGAGTTCGCCGCTTAATCCGGCCCGGAACACCGAGCTTGGCCGACGTATCTACGCCACCGCTGACCTGTTCTCGAACATCACCCGGCGCTACCGGCGGCCGGAATGGGGGATCGATTCCGTCGCCATCGGCGGCGAGTCCGTGGCGGTGACCCCCAAGACCGTGTGGAGCTCGCCATGGGTCAAGCTCACCCACTTCAGCCGGGACCCCAGCGGACTTCGACGCGCCGGGCGCCGGGGGCCTCAGCCCAGCGTGCTGATCGTCGCTCCGCTCTCAGGCCACTACGCCACCCTGTTGCGGGGCACGGTGCAGGCCTTTTTGCAGGATCACGAGGTCTATGTGACCGAGTGGGAGAATGCGCGCTCAGTGCCCGTGCTCGAGGGCCGCTTCGACTTCCATGATTATGTCGACCATGTGCGCCAGATGTTGCAGGTGGTTGGTCCCCGCGCCCATGTGGTGGCGGTCTGCCAGCCTGGCCCGCCGGTGCTCGCGGCGGTGAGCCTGATGGCCGAGGACGGCGATGACGCCCGCCCGGCCTCCATGACCTATATGGGCTCGCCCATTGATGCGCGGTTCTCGCCGACGGTGACCAACCAGTTGGCGGAGGAGCGGCCCTTCGCCTGGTTCGCCTCCAACATGATCTACACCGCCCCGCCGCCCTATCCGGGGATGGGCCGCCGGGTCTATCCGGGCTTCGTCCAGCTCTATTCGTTCATGTCGATGAACCTGGACCGGCACAAGGAAGCCCACCTGAAATATCTCGACCATCTGATGGCCGATGATGGGGACTCCGCCGATAAGCACCTGGAATTCTATGACGAGTACCTCTCGGTCCTCGACCTGACGGAGGAGTTCTACCTCCAGACGGTGGACTATGTGTTCCAGCGCCACCTGTTGCCCAAGGGCGAGCTCGTCCATCGTGGCCGACAGGTCGACCCGGGCAAGATCAAGGATATCGGCCTGCTCACGGTGGAAGGAGAGAACGACGACATCTCCGGTATCGGTCAGACCCAGGCGGCCCATGACCTCTGCGCCAACCTGCCTGGCGAGCTGAAGGCCGACTACATCCAGCCCCATGTGGGCCACTACGGGGTGTTCAACGGCCGGCGTTTCCGCGACGAGATCTATCCCCGGGTGCGGGAGTTCATCGCCCTGCACGAAAGCCGCTTTCACAAGACGGCCGACCGCCCGTAAATCTGGAGGGGCATGAGTCCCTTTGGCCGCATCTTCGCTGACGGCGACCGGATCGAGATCGCCGGCGCCGTCATTCGCCTGAAAGTTCACCCCCGGGCGCGGCGCATATCTCTGCGCCTTGACCGCAGCCGACGTGAGGTGGTGGCCACCGCCCCCTCCCCCCGGCGCCTGGGGGAGGCCGCCGCCTTCGCGCGGGACCGGATCGACTGGATCAGCGCCCGCCTGGACGAACTGCCGACGGCCCAGCCCCTGGCGCCGGGGGTCGAGCTTCTGGTCCTGGGGGAGGCGGTGCGCCTGATCCAGGGCGAGGGGCGCGCCCGCTTCCTGCCGGCGGAAGACGCCCTGCCGGTTCGGCTGTCGGCGCCGGGGGAGGGGGCGATCTTCGCCCGCTCAGCCCAGAGACTGCTTCGGCGTCGAGCCCTGGAGGGGCTGACGGCCCTGACCCAGACCCACGTCCAGGTCCTGGGCGCCCCCATGCCGCAGATTGCGCTCACTGATGCGCGATCCCGTTGGGGCTCGTGCAAGCCGGCGTCGCCGGGTCGTTCTGCGGTGATCCGCTATTCCTGGCGGCTGGCCCTGGCCCCCCTTGCGGTGGCCGACTATGTGGCCGCCCATGAGTGCGCCCACCTACGCGAACTCAATCATGGCCCGCAGTTCTGGGCGCTTGTTCGCGGGCTGGTGGGCGATCCCACCCCCCATCGGGCCTGGCTGCGGACTCATGGGGCGCGGCTGCACGCTGTGGGCGCCGACGACGCGGCTCAATAAGGGATCGACTCCGGCTCGGCGGGGCTGCTTGGGGCCGCAGGCTGCGGCGGGCCAGCGCCGATCATGCTCCCGACGCCGTCCAGCAAGTCGCCGATGGGATCAGCGACCGGGGTCGCCGCCGGCGCCTCGATGGTTCCGCCGGGAATAGGCTGGGCGTTCAGGCGCGGCAGGGCCGCCCCCATGAAGTCCTTCCAGATCCGCGCCGGCGCGCCGCCGCCGGCGACCCGGCGCATGGTGGAATTGTCGTCCTTTCCCACCCAGACGGCGGCGACGAAGCCCCCGGTGTAGCCAACGAACCAGGCGTCGCGATAGTCGTTGGTGGTTCCGGTCTTTCCCGCCAGGTCATAATTGGGCACCCGCGCCGCCGTGCCCGTGCCGTTGGTCACGACGCCCCGCATCATCTGGTTCATATACTGCAGGGCGGGCGAGCCGATCACCGACTGGCGCTGGGGCTTGTCCACGCTGTGGTCATAGAGCACCCGGCCATCAGCGGTGCGGATCCGCTCGATCCCATAGCCCTGGGCCTTGAAGCCGCCATTGGCGAAGGGGGCGTAGGCCTGGGCCATCTGCAGGGGGCTGACCTCCACCGCGCCCAGGGCCATCGACGGATCGAGTTGAATCTTGCCGGTGATGCCCAGGCGCCGGGCGGTGGCGGCCACATTGCCTGTGCCCACCTCATTGGCCAGCCGCGCCGCGACCGTGTTGGTGGATTGGGCCAGGGCCTGTTCCAGGCTCATCTCGCCGCGGAATTCGCCATTATAGTTGCGGGGCTCCCAGTCGCCGATCCGCAGCGGCTCGTCGACCATGCGCACATTGGGGGTCCGCCCCTGTTCCATCGCCGTCAGATAGACGAAGGGCTTGAAGGCCGATCCGGCCTGACGCCTGGCCATGGCGGCCCGGTCAAACTGGCTCTCCGCATAGTCGGCGCCGCCCACATAGGCGCGCACCCGGCCTTCCCCATCCAGAGCCACCAGAGCGCCCTGGCCGATCCCCTGATCGGCGCCGGCGGCGACGCCGCGGCGGATCGCCTGCTCGGCGGCGGTCTGGATGGGCAGGTCGAGGGTGGTCTCGACCACCAGGTCGTCGGTCGGCTCGCCCACCAGACCGCGGACCTCGTCGTCGATCCAGTCGACGAAGTACTGGGCGCGCTGGTTGGCGAGGGTGGGATTGACCCGCACGGGATTGTTGAACGCCTCGGTGCGCTGTTCTGGGGTGATCGCCTTCAGGCGAACCATCTCGTCGAGCACGATGGTCGCCCGCCGGGCGGCGCGGTCGGTGGCTGAGACGGGGCTGTAGCGCGAGGGACCCTTCATCATGCCGGCGAGCAGGGCGGACTCCCCAATGGTCAGCTGCGGGGCGGGCTTGTTGAAATAGCGCTGGGAGGCGGCCTCGATCCCATAGGCGCCGCCGCCGAAATAGACCCGGTTCAGATAGAGTTCGAGAATCTCCTTCTTGGAGAACTTCATTTCCAGCCAGACGGCCAGGATCAGTTCCTGAGCCTTCCGCCGATAGGTCTGAGCCGGGGTCAGGAACAGGTTGCGGGCCAGCTGCTGAGTGATGGTCGAGCCGCCGCGCAGGGGGCCGCCATCATTGGTCATATTGTAGACCTGCGAGCGGATGATGCCCCAGGGATTGAAGCCGGGGTGCCAGTAGAACCACCGGTCCTCGATGGCGATGAACGCCTTGGGCACATGGTCGGGCAGGGTGTCGAGGTCCACCGGCGGGGCGTATTGCGACCCGCGCACCGCCACCAGGGCGCCCGAACGGTCCAGATAGGAGATCGAGGGCTGACGCTCCACCTCGAACAGCTTGGAGGTGTCAGGAAGGTCGACGGCGAACACCGCGAAGAAGGCGGCCACGAAGATCAGGCCCCAGACCGACAGGACCGCTGTCCAGTACAGGGCGGCCTGGGCCGGCGTGCGCCTGGCCCGGCCAGAGGGCCGCTGCGATCGTGGCGGTTGCGAATTGGCCATCGTGATCCCAGCCGTTCGTTCTTAAGGAGCGCGTCCGCCCCGTGGGCGGGTCTGTTTATCCGATGACCACAAGAGGCGCGACAGGATTGATGGGCGATGAACGGGGCGTTTCCGGGGCCGGTCATCCCGGGCCCCATCAAACCTGCATACCGGTTCTACGCAAATCGCGGTTGCGGTCGATCTTAACGCTGTTATCTTAGCGTTGCTTAGTTCGAGGGGTCCGCGAGGGGATATCGCAGGTCGTTCGGGCGGGCCGGCGTCCTGCCCGCGCCGATTCCTCCCCTATGCCGGAGTTAAGACAATGATGATCCGTATTCCCCTGGCCGCCGCCGCGGCCTTCCTGACCCTTGCCTTGGCTGGCCAGGCCGCCGCGCAACACCAGGTCACAGCCAAGCTCGAACAGCCCGTGGCTGAACGAAGCCGCCTGGTCGCCGGCGGTGCGGTGTTCTGGTGCGAGGGCGAGGCCTGCATCGCCAACGCCGCCAATACGCGCACCTATGTTCCGGCCACCTGCAAGGACGTCGCCAGCAAGTATGGGCCGGTGACCGCCTTCGAATCCGGCGCGCGCGCCTATGACGCTGAGCGCCTGGAGGCCTGCAACGCCGCGGCTCGGCCCCAGATGCAGGCCGCCAATCCCTAGGATGAGCCTCCCAGCCGCCTAAGTGTCGAGCCTGTCAAACTTGGGCGCCGGAAACTCCGGCGCCCTTTTCTTTTCCGCCCGGAGCCTTAAAGGACCGCGGCCATGAACCCTGCTCATCCAACCGCGTCTCTCCCAGCCTCTCCCCTGCCGGCCTCAGCTGTTGATCCGGTCTGTACGACAGGCGTCTTTCCGTCTGGCCCCGGGGCGGGGGCGGTCTTGATCGAAACCGCTCTATTGGCCGTGACCGGCGAAGCTGTGGCCCTGGTCTCCCTGACCCTCGACTATGGCGCGTCCTTGCAGCCTGGCGACGCCGTCACCCTGGAGGCCTCAATTGAGCGGGCGACACGGACCCTCATTTTCGCCCATGGTCGGGTGCTGCGGGCCGACGGCGCCTTGGCCCTGACCGGCTCGGCGGTGCTCCGCCGGCTGGAGGTTTCAGGCGCCGCTTAGATGAAATGGCGGGAATCCCAGGCGCTGGTTTGGTTGCGGCGCCTAAAATCGCGTGCTATCAGGCGCGCGGCTTAGGGCCGGGGGGCGGACCTCCATCTTCGGCGACGTGCTTTTTCTAGCGCTTTCAAGCCTTTAGCTGGAACGAAGATCCCTTCGTAACGGCTTTTGACACGCACCGGGCGGACATATAGTGGCGGACGATTCCAGGACTTCGAATGTGGGGGGCAGATACGCCCAGGCCCTGTTCGACCTCGCGAACGACGAGAATAAGATTGCGGCCGTGGAGGCGGACCTGAAATCGCTGAAGGCGATGATGGCCGACAGCCGCGATCTGCGCACCCTGCTGGCCTCCCCGGCCTTCAATGCTCAGGATAAGGCCAAGGGTCTTCTGGCTGTGGCGCGCACGGCCGGGTTTGATCCGACCACCATCAAGTTTCTGGGCCTGATCTCGGCCAATGGCCGGGCCTCGGCCCTGACTTCGGTGATCACCGCCTATCAGGCGCTGTCGGCGGAACGCCGCGGCGTCGTGTCGGCCCATGTGACCACCGCCCTGCCGCTGACGCCAGCTCAGGCCCAGGGCGTCGCCGCCGCCCTGCGCCAGGCGCTCGGCAAGGACCCCGAAATTGAGACCCAGGTTGATCCGTCCATTCTTGGCGGCATCAAGGTTCGGGTCGGCTCCCGTCTGTTCGACGCTTCGCTGGGTACGAAGCTCGACTCGCTGAAATTCGCCCTCAAGAGAGCGTAAGACCATGGACATCCGCGCCGCCGAGATTTCGGCCATCCTCAAGTCGCAGATCGCCAATTTCGGCGAAGAGGCTGACGTCTCCGACGTCGGTCAAGTGCTCTCCGTCGGCGACGGCATCGCCCGGGTCTTCGGCCTCGACAACGTCCAGGCGGGCGAAATGGTCGAGTTCCCCAAGGCCGGCGTGAAGGGCATGGCCCTGAACCTGGAGCGCGACAATGTCGGCGTCGTGATCTTCGGCGACGACCGCGCCATCGGCGAGGGCGACGAAGTCCGTCGCCTCGGCGAGATCGTGGACGTGCCGGTGGGCAAGGGTCTGCTCGGCCGCGTGGTCAACCCCCTGGGCGAACCCATCGACGGCAAGGGTCCGATCGTTTCCACCGAGCGCCGCCGCGCCGACGTCAAGGCGCCGGGCATCATCCCGCGCAAGTCGGTGCACGAGCCGGTGCAGACCGGCCTCAAGGCCATTGACGCCCTGATCCCCGTCGGCCGCGGCCAGCGCGAGCTGATCATTGGCGACCGTCAGACCGGCAAGACCGCCGTGGCCATCGACACCATCCTGAACCAGAAGGCCGTCAACGCCTCTGGCGACGAGGGACAGAAGCTCTACTGCATCTATGTGGCCATCGGTCAGAAGCGCTCGACTGTCGCCCAGATCGTCAAGACCCTCGAAGAGCGCGGCGCCCTGGAATACACCATTGTCGTGGCCGCCACGGCGTCGGAACCGGCTCCCCTGCAGTTCCTGGCGCCCTTCGCCGGCTGCGCCATGGGCGAGTGGTTCCGCGACAACGGCATGCATGCCGTGATCATCTATGACGACCTGTCCAAGCAGGCCGTCGCCTATCGCCAGATGTCCCTGCTGCTGCGCCGCCCGCCGGGCCGCGAAGCCTATCCGGGCGACGTCTTCTATCTGCATAGCCGCCTGCTGGAGCGCGCGGCCAAGCTGAACGAGGACAATGGTTCGGGCTCCCTGACCGCCCTGCCGATCATCGAGACCCAGGCCAATGACGTCTCGGCCTATATCCCGACCAATGTGATCTCGATCACCGATGGCCAGATCTTCCTTGAGACCGACCTGTTCTTCCAGGGCATCCGGCCGGCCGTGAACGTCGGCATCAGCGTCAGCCGCGTGGGCTCGTCGGCCCAGATCAAGGCCATGAAGACCGCCTCGGGCCCCATCAAGGGCGAACTGGCCCAGTACCGGGAAATGGCCGCCTTCGCCAAGTTCGGCTCCGACCTGGACGCCACCACCCAGCGCATGCTGGCCCGCGGCGCCCGCCTGACCGAACTGCTGAAGCAGCCCCAGTACGCGCCCCAGCAGGTCGAAGAACAGGTCTGCGTGATCTATGCCGGCACCCGCGGCTATATCGACGGCGTCGCCGTGGCCGATGTCAGCCGCTATGAGACCGAACTGCTCAGCTATCTCCATGGCAAGCACCAGGGTCTGCTGGACGCCATCCGCACCAAGAAGGACCTGAAGGCCGACCTCGAAGCCGAATTGAAGAGCGCGCTCGACGCCTTCACCAAGACCTTCGCCTAAGCCCGGCCAGGACCCAAGGGATGGCCAGCCTCAAGGAGATGCGCAATCGGATCGGAAGCGTGAAAGCCACGCAGAAGATCACGAAAGCGATGCAAATGGTCGCCGCGGCCAAGCTTCGTCGTGCGCAGGACGCCGCCCAGAGCGCGCGACCCTACGCCGAGCGAATGGCCTCGGTGATCGCCAACCTCGCCCAGGGCGTTAGCGGGGAATCCGCGCCGCGCCTGCTGGCCGGCACGGGCCGCGACGAGCGTCACCTGCTCGTGGTCGCCACCTCCGACCGGGGCCTCGCCGGCGGCTTCAACACCTCCATCGTTCGCGCCGCCCGTGAGCGGATCAGCACCCTTCGGGCTGCTGACAAGGAGGTGAAGCTGCTCGTGGTGGGCAAGAAGGCCCGTGATCAGCTCCGTCGCCTGCATAGCGACAAGATCGTCGAGACCATTGACGCCGGGGGCTCGCCCTCCATGGATGTGGCCCAGGCGGTCGCTGATCGGGTCACCGCCATGTTCGAGGCGGGCGAAGTCGATGTGGTCACCCTGGTCTACAGCCGCTTCCAGTCCGTGGTCAGCCAGGTTCCCACGGCCCGCCGCCTGATCCCCGCCGAGGTGGTGGTCGATGCGCCGGCGGTGGACCTGAAGGGCGCGGTCTACGAATACGAACCGTCCGAAGAAGCGATTCTCGAGACCCTGCTTCCGCGGAACCTGACCATCCAGCTCTTCTCGGCCATGCTCGAGAATCAGGCCGGCTTCTACGCCGCCCAGATGACGGCGATGGACAACGCGACCCGCAACGCCGGCGATATGATCGCCAGCCTCACCCTGCAATATAACCGCACCCGTCAGGCGCAGATCACGAAGGAGCTGATCGAGATCATCTCCGGCGCCGAAGCGATCTAGAGCAAGAGAACAGCACCATGGCTACGACCCCGAAGGCTCCCGCCAAAAAGCCGGCCGCCACCGTGGCTGCGGACGCTGCGGCGCCCGCCAAGGCCCCGGCCCGCAAGGCGCCCGCCAAGAAGGCCGCCGCTGGCGCGGCCGCATCCACCCCTGTCCTGGGCGCCGCCGTGGCGACGGGCAAGATCGTCCAGATCATCGGCGCCGTCGTCGACGTGGAATTCGTCGGCCATCTGCCCTCGATCCTGAACGCCCTGGAAACCACCAATACCGATCAGCGGACCGGCGAGCCCTTCCGCCTGGTGTTGGAAGTCGCTCAGCACCTGGGTGAGAACACCGTCCGCACCATCGCCATGGACACCACCGAGGGCTTGACCCGTGGCCAGCCGGTGGCTGACACCGGCGCCGGCATCACCGTTCCGGTGGGTCCTGGCACGCTGGGCCGGATCATGAACGTCATCGGCGCGCCGATCGATGAAGGCGGTCCGATCAACTCGACCATGACCAGCGTCATCCACCGGGAGGCGCCCTCCTTCGCCGAGCAGTCGACTTCGGCCGAGATTCTGGTCACTGGCATTAAGGTCATCGACCTGCTCTGCCCCTACACCAAGGGCGGCAAGATCGGCCTGTTCGGCGGCGCCGGCGTGGGCAAGACCGTGACCATGCAGGAGCTGATCAACAACATCGCCAAGGCCTACGGCGGCTACTCGGTTCTGGCCGGCGTGGGTGAGCGCACCCGCGAGGGCAACGACCTCTATCACGAGATGATCGAGTCCGGCGTGAACCAGCCCGGCGGCGGCGGCGACTCCCGTTGCGCCCTGGTCTATGGCCAGATGAACGAGCCCCCCGGCGCCCGCGCCCGGGTCGCTCTGACCGGCCTGGCCCAGGCGGAGTACTTCCGCGACGAAGAGGGCAAGGACGTGCTGCTCTTCATCGACAACATCTTCCGCTTCACCCAGGCGGGCTCGGAAGTGTCGGCTCTGCTGGGCCGCATCCCCTCGGCCGTGGGCTATCAGCCGACGCTCGCCACCGAGATGGGCAATCTGCAGGAACGCATCACCTCCACCAACAAGGGGTCGATCACCTCGGTCCAGGCTATCTACGTGCCCGCCGATGACCTGACCGACCCGGCCCCGGCCACCTCCTTCGCCCACCTTGACGCCACCACCGTGCTGAGCCGCGACATCGCCGCCCAGGCCATCTTCCCGGCCGTGGATCCGCTGGACTCCACCTCGCGGATCATGGACCCCCTGGTGATCGGCGAGGAGCACTACGCCGTGGCCCGTCGCGTCCAGGAAATCCTGCAGCAGTACAAGGCGCTGAAGGACATCATCGCCATCCTGGGCATGGATGAGCTGTCGGAAGAGGACAAGCTGATCGTCGCCCGCGCCCGGAAGATCCAGCGCTTCCTGTCCCAGCCCTTCCACGTGGCCGAGCAGTTCACCAACACGCCCGGCATCTTCGTGAGCCTGGAAGACACCATCCGCTCGTTCAAGGCGCTCTGCGAAGGCGAGTACGACCACCTGCCTGAGCCGGCCTTCTACAATGTCGGCACCATCGAGGATGCGGTGGCCAAGGCCGAGAAGCTCGCGTCGGAAGCCTGAGGATCATGGCGGACAAGCTGCACTTCTCCCTCGTCTCCCCGGAGCGGGAGCTCTATTCCGGTCTGGTCGACCAGGTGGACGCGCCGGGAACCGAAGGCGACTTCGGGGTCCTGGCCGGCCACGCCCCCTTCATGGCCACCCTGCGCGAGGGTCGGGTGATCGTGCGCAACGAGGGACGTGAGACCGTCTATGAGGTGAAGGGCGGCTTCGCCGACGTCACCGCCAGCGGCCTCACCATCCTTGCGGAGCATGCCGCCCCCGCCGCGATCTGACGCCTTCGCGGCGATCAGAACCGCGACAACGCCGGAAAAGGGGCGCGACAGGGGTTGCAGTGACCGCTGGGCTTTAGTGTGATGCCGACAAGCTCCGATAGGAGCATCAAGTCAGGGAAAACACTCATGCGCACAGTTATCGCCAGCCTCATCCTGATCGCCGGTCTGTCGGGACCAGCGCTCGCCCAGGACGCCGCCGAGCCTGCGCCTGAAGCTCCGGTCATGCCCGCCGCCAGCGCCGCTCCGGACGCGCCCCCCGCCGCGCCGACCGTGGCGCCAGAGCCGCCTCCGACCCTGCCCACCACGGGCGATGGGGCCGCTGTTCTCTCCATTCTGACCCGGGCCTGCCTGCCCATGGTGCAGCAGGGCAAGACCGTCGAAGAGGTGGCCCGTGACCTGGGCATGCGCCGCGATCGACGGTCGGGCAGTTACCAGATGGGTCTGGGGGGCGACCGCAACTACACGATCTCTGTCCTGCCAAAGGGCGCGAACGATAACGTCTGCAACGTCCAGATCAACTACGCTGTCGGTGGCGAGGATCCGATCGTCGAGGCGCTGAACACCTGGGCCTTCCTGCAGAATCCGCGCCTTCGCCTGCAGCGAAACGACTTCCTCGTCGGCCCTGACAACGTCAAGCGGATCACCCTGGCCTGGGAGCACTATACGGAGGTGGAGTCCACCGGCCTGGTGTTCGTCCAGCTCAAGAACCCCGATGATACGCCTCTGGACCGTCGCTACGATCAGGCGACCCTGCTGTTCAGCGAACGCACCTTCTGAGGACCTGACCGACCGGTCGGCTTGGCCAGCTCACCTTGAGCGGGCCAAGCTAGGCGGCGGTTTCCTTCTGGATCCAGGTCAGGGCCTGGTCCGCGACAGCCTCCCAGCCCGGCTCGCCGGGCAACCAGTGGCTCATCTCCGGCAATAACTGTAGCTGTGCGCCAATCCGCTCGGCCGTCAGACGGGCGGTGGCCGGCGGGTGGACCACATCCCGGGCGCCCACCATCACCAGGGCCGGCGTCGTGGCTCGGGCCACCCCGAGACTGGTGGTCATCATCGGATCCAGCCACCAGTTCAGCGTCTCCCACAGGGCGCGCCCGCTCTCAGGGCGCAGCCGCTCCAGGATGGGTCGCCTGGCGCCTTCGGGTAGTCGGTCGAGGCTGTATCGCAGCATGAGGTTGCGGTCTGGGGATACGGCCTGACTCCAGAAAGGCCCTAGCAGATGCAGACCAAAGGCCGTGACGCCCTCCTCCAGGGACCAGCCGGCCACCCCCCAGGGGGGCGAAGGCGCCAAAAGCACCAGTCCCGCCACGGGGGCCCTTTGGGCGGCCAGGAGACTGACTAATCCCCCCATGGAGTGGCCCACCAGGACCGGCGGCTCGGTCTGAGCGCGGCACAGCTCGGCGATATCGGCGGCGTAGTCGAGCATCGAGACCCCGACGACGCTTCCGGTTCCATCCTGCGAGCCGTGTCCTCGGAGGGCCGGGCAGATCACCTGGTGGCCGGCCGCCTGGAAGGGGGCCTGCAGGGCGTCGAATGTCCAGTCACCACAGAAGGCGCCGTGCACCATGATTACGGGTGCGGCCATGTTACTCCTCGAGTCGGATGGGCGGCCTCAGCCGGCGGCGAAGACCGCGAAGGCGTCGACAACCTGTCTGTATATGGCCTGCTTGAAGGGCGCCACGATTTGGGGGGTTTCGGACAGATATCCCCAGCGCCAGCTGTCGAATTCGGCGGGGAGGTGGCCTTCCAGGTTGATCTCGCTCTCGTCGCCGTCAAATCGCAGGGCGAACCAGACCTGTCTCTGACCTTTCCAGGCCCGGCCAATGGGAGACCCAGCGTGCTCCGGGGGAAAGTCGTAGGTCAGCCAGCCGTCCGTCCGCCCTAACAGGGTGACCGAGCGCACGCCGGTTTCCTCGGCCAGCTCACGAAGCGCCGCGGCCGCCAGGTCCTCGCCCGCATCGACGCCCCCTTGCGGGAATTGCCAGTTGTAGGGCCCGGGCGTTCCGGCGCGCCGGCCAATCCAGACCAGACCGTCCGGCCGAAACAGCGCCACCCCCACATTGGGGCGGTAGGGCGCAAGATGGCTCGGGAGATCGCTTTCAGAGTTCATCGGCGGGTCAAGGCCGAGGCTGGCGCCAACTGATAGCCGCGAGACTCGACGCTCTGGGCCCACTGAGCCACCTGAGCGATGGTCAGGGGATAGGCGAAGCCCGAACCGAGGGCCTGACCATTCTGCAGAGCCTGCGCCTCCAGAGCCAGGAGTTCGGCGTCGATGGCCTCACCCGATAGCTGCTCGTCAACGATCCGGCCCGCCGAGGCCCGTGGAACGCCAAGGCCACGGCCGGCCGCCTGGCCATCATCGATAAAGGCCAGGCCCCGGGTTCGCAGAACGCCGGTGAAGGCGACCATGGCCGGGTCGGAATTGAGGAACCGTGAGCCCAGATAGTTGGTCAGGCCGAAATAGCCGCTGGCCCGCGACAACAGCCACTCCAAGCGTCGGGTGGTCTCGGCGGGGCCGGAACTGGCCAGCAGCGTATAGGGGCCGGGGTCGTTCTCCGGGTAGTCCACAGGCTCCATGGGGGTTTCCAGGAGGACCTCGTGGCCGTGTTCCCGGGCGAGATCGATCCAGCCCTGCAGGCCTTCGGCATAGGGTACGAAGGACAGGGTGATCTCGCCGGGCAGGGTTTCGATGGCCTCACGGGTGGCGCGGCTGTTGAGGCCAAGGCCCCCGAGGATCAGGCTGACCTTGGGCTTGCCATTGGCCTGAAAAGGACGGGCATAGGCCTGGGCGGGCGTTCGGCCACTGGGGGCGATCACCGGCAGCGGGCCGTTGGGGCCTGGGCTATGCAGGCCCGCAATCGGCGCAGGCGGCAGCGGTTGGACGCGGCGGGCGGCCTGGGCGCCGGGCAGGGTGATGACCGCCTCGCCCAGGGTGGGATTGTCCTCCAGCGGGGTTTCGGACAGGTCGAAGATCTCCTCGACGACACCGGGACCGGCGCCATCGGCGGTGAGCGCCTCACGCCAGCCAGGGGGCGCGGCCGCCACAACGGCCTGGGCCAGGGGCAGTCGAATGAGTGGCGCGCCGGCCTTGGGATCGCCGATGATCAGGACAAGCGCCGTGAGGGTGAGCAGGAACAGGAGGGCCGCGCCGCCGGCGCTGATATAGGGATTGCCAAGCGCGGCCCGCAGATGCCCCAGGGCGCCCGGCGCGGCGGCCTGCGCTGTCGCCACCGCGGGCGTCAGGCTCTTTTTCGAGAATTTCGCCATGGCTCGCCGAACCTCATCCTTCAGACCAGCCTGACCCCGGTTCTGCGCGAACATGGTTAACGAACGCCTTAAGGTCGAGGCTGCGGCGACCAGGCGTCGCAGCCTCTTGATCAGTTCGCCTTAGGCGCCGTGGCCACTTTGTCCCGGGTCGCGCCGTTGATCACCTCGGCCAGTCGCGCATCAGGTTTGGGCAGTTTCGGCGTCGCCGCCACAGAGCCGTACTTCAGTACGTCCTGGGCGCGGGCCAGCTGGAAATCCTTGTCTTCGTCAAAGGATTCCGGCGGCGTCTCGGCTGGCTGGTGGGCGCCGCGGCGGGCCTGGCCCTCGCCGGCGGTCAGGGCGTTGCGCAGGGAGGCCTCGCTGAACTGGAAGGCGCGATTGGCGATGGCCTGGGCCTCGGCCCGGCTGGCGGCGACCTCCAGGTCCGGTTCGATGCCGGTCTGCTGGATGGAGCGTCCCGAGGGGGTGTAGTAGCGGGCCGTGGTCAGCTTCAGCGCGCCGTCCATGCCGCCCCGCAGGGGAATGACCGTCTGGACAGAGCCCTTGCCAAAGCTCGTCAGGCCGACGAGTTCGGCGCGTTTGCGATCCTGCAGGGCGCCGGCGACGATCTCCGCAGCCGAGGCCGAGCCGGTGTTGATCAGCACCACGATCGGCAGACCCTGAGCCATGTCTCCGGGGCGAGCATTGTAACGTTCCACGTCGCGGGCGTTGCGGCCCCGCTGGGAGACGATCTCGCCCCCCTCCAGGAACAGATCCGACAGGCCCACCGCCTGGTCGAGCAGGCCGCCGGGATTATTGCGAAGATCCAGGATCAGGCCCTTCATCTGCGGGTTGGCGGCCCTCAGGGCGGTGAAGACACGCTCAGCTTCATCGGTGGTGCGTTCATTGAACGCCGAGACGCGGAGGAAGCCATAGTCCCCCTCCATTCGGGCCACGGCCGACTTGGGCTCAATGACCTCGCGGATGATCTCCACGTCGAATGGCTCGCTTTTTTCCCGGGCGATGCTCAGGATCACCGCCTCGCCGGGCTTGCCGCGCATCTGCTTGACCGCGTCGCTGACGCTCATGCCCAGGACGCTGGCCCCGTTCACGGCGGTGATATAGTCGCCGGCCTTGATCCCGGCCTTGTAGGCTGGCGTGCCGTCCATCGGCGAGATGACCTTGACGACGCCGTCTTCGCTGGTGACCTCGATGCCCAGTCCGCCATAGGCGCCACGGGTCTGGTCGCGCATCTCATCGAAGCTCTCGCGGTTCAGATAACCCGAATGGGGGTCCAGCGAGGTGAGCATGCCGTCAATGGCGGACTCGATCAGCTTCTTCTGATCGACGTCGGTGACGTACTGACGCTCCACCGTATCGAGGACGTCCCCGAATAGCTCGAGCATCCGGTAGGTCTGGGCCCGTGGCTGCTGGGCTGAGGCCTGGGCCTGCTGGCTCACATAGGCCATGGAGCCTGCCCCAAGGACGAAGGCCGCCGCGCCGATCATCAGATACTGCTTCATAGGCCCTAGCCAAAGGCTCCCTTTGCGGCGATTTCATGCCGCCTACGCGTTCGCTATCCCCACGAGCGGGTCAGCCCGCTTCTTTTCTCATCCAGCGCGCCGGGTCCACCGGGGCGCCCTTCTCCCGAACCTCGAGATAGAGCTCCGATGGGGCGGTTCCCTGATCGGCCATCCAGCCCACCGGGACTCCCGCCGCGACGGTCTGACCAACCTCGACGCTCACGCGATCCAGACCCGCCAGAACCAGATGGTATCCGCCGCTCATCCTTAAGATCAAGATGACGCCCCATCCCCGCACGGGTCCGACATACTGAACAAGCCCGGCGCCTGGACTTTGCACACGGGCGCCCCGGGCGGTGAGGATGGTGAGCCCCTGGCGTCGGGCCGAGCCGTGCAGGGTCTCGCCAAACCGGTGGGTGACCGGTCCCTCGGCCGGGTAGAGCAGGGTGTCGGGCGCCCTTAGCGGTCCTTCGAACAGGTCCTCGGCCGGGGCTGCGGCATAGCCCCGCAGGGCCGCGCCTCGGGGGTCGATGGCTTCGGGCGTGGGCCTTTCCTCGGCTTGCTGGCTCTCGGCGGTGAACAGGCTTTCGCTGGCCACTGCGGCCAACCGCCGTTGTCGGGCGAGGTCGGTGGCCTCCGCAGCGTAGACCATCGCCCGCCGCTGCAGCTCAGGGGTCATGGCCTTCACCAGGATCGCGGCGCGGACCGCGTCCCGGGCGTCGCCGGGCTTCACCAGCAGGGCCGGGGGCGGATCGCGGCGCAACTGCTGCAACACCGACAGGAGCCGGGCGAGCTGGTTGTCATTTTCACCCCGTTCGGCGTTCAGGGCCTGCTCGCGGGCGTCGAGGGTGTCTAGTCTGAGGCCTGACGGCGCCGCCATGGCCACAAGACCCGCGCTGACCAGGCCAATGGCGAGGGCGGCCAGGGCGACGATCCGGCGCCGGCCGGGGTCGAGGCGCGCAGCGTCAGTCACGGTGATAGGGAGCTCCGCCCAGGATGGTGACGGCGCGATAGACCTGCTCGGCCAGCATGACCCGGGCCAGGGCGTGGGGCCAGGTCTGGGGGCCGAAGGCCATCCGCCCCTGGGCCTGGGCCATCAGGTCGCGATCAAGCCCGTCAGCGCCGCCGATCACCAGCAGCAGGCGCCGTGTTCCGTCGTCGCGCAGGCGGGCGATCTCCTCAGCGAAGGCTCGCGAGGTTCGTCCCTGGCCATGCTCATCGCAGACCAGCGCATGGGCGTCCTTGAAGTGGGGGCGCAGAACCTCAGCTTCAGCCGCCTTGCCCGGCTTTCGGCTCTCGACCTCCACCACGTCCACAGGTCCAAGACCCAGGGCCCGGCCCGCCGCCGTGGCGCGGTCGACATAGAGGCGTACGAGGTCGGTCTCTGGCGACCGGCTCAGCCGGCCGACCGCGAGGATCTGGACTCGCAAGTCCGCCCCGTCAGGAGGTGGGGACGGCGTGACCCGAGGCGTCCAGCGACCAGATCTTCTCGATATTGTAGAAGGTGCGGACTTCGGGACGGAACAGGTGGACGATGATGTCGCCGGTATCGATCAGCACCCAGTCACAATGGGGCATACCCTCCACCCGGGCGCGGCCGTAGCCGTGCTCCTTCAGGGCGCGCAACAGATGGTCGGCGATCGCGCCGACATGCCGCTGCGAACGGCCAGAAGCCACGATAAGGCCATCGGCCACCGCACTCTTGCCCGTCAGGTCAATGACCACGACATCCTGAGCCTGATCCTCGTCGAGGCGGCTCAGAATAAGTTGTTCCAGGGCCTCGATTCGGGCCTGGACGTCCGAGGATCCGACGGCGGGGCCGGCGGTCTCCTGCGCGCGCTGCGCGGCTTCACTATTCAGCGGGAAACTCCTCTAAAGTCCACGCGAAGACGACCATAGCACGAATACGCGGCCCGGTCAGGGGCCTTGCGTAAAGTCACAGATCGCTGCGGCGCATCCGCTCCCGCAGGGCCGTGGAGGACTGGAAGTTCAGCGGCCCGCGCAGGAACACCCAGGCCGGCGGCGACAGGCCTGGGAGTTGGCGGGCCTGGGCTGAGGACACACGATAGCGGGCGAAACGCCGGGCGGCCGGGGCGCTTCGGCTCTTCAGCGAGATCCAGGGCCGGGAGACCACCGCCACCGGCGTCTCCGCCATGATCTGGGTCCAGCCTCGCCAGCGGTGGAAGGTGGCCAGGCTGTCAGCCCCCATGATCCAGACGAAGTCGACGCCCGGGAACCGCGCCTTGAGGGCGCGCACAGTGTCGATGGTGTAACGGGAGCCCAGGCGGGTCTCGGCGTCAGAGACGGCCATGCCCCGCTGGCGGGCGAAGGCCTGAGCGCCTGCCATCCGCGCGCTGAGCGCGGCGGTCTCATGGGCGGGCTTCAGCGGATTCTGCGGCGAAACCAGCCAGATCACCAGGTCGAGCCCCAGGCGACGGCGGGCGGTCTCGGCCACATGGGCGTGGCCTTCATGGGCGGGATTGAAGGAGCCGCCGAACAGACCCACCCGCATCCCAGGCTCCAGATGAAACCCGAGGCGCAGGGCGCCTGGCCTGCCGGCGGCGGGCAGTCGGCGGGCAGGACCTGCAAACCACATTGGCAAGGCCTGTGATCAGGCGCGGCGGGCGGGGGTGGGCGCCCCGCCGCGGTCGAGATGGATATCGCTCTGGCTCACGCGCGCCCGCACGGTGAAGACCCCGTCCCCGGCCAGGACGCCGCCGCGGGCGAACAGGCGGCCAAACTCCCAGTTGGAGAGACCAAGCTCGGGCTTGTTCAGGGCGTACTGGCCATCGACCCAACGGGTGAAGCCGTCGCCCACAAAGGGGGCGTTGATGGTGGCGTAGAACCGCGCATGGGCGTCCGGATCGGTGCTGATCAGGCTCGCGGCGAACTGCGGGCTATAGCGATTGAACAGGCGGACGGCTTCCTCGAGATCGGCCACCACCTTGAGCGTGACTTCCGGGGTCTGCTCCCACTCCCACTCCCGGCCCAGTTCGGACAGGGGCAGGATTTCAACCTTGGGCTCGGCCTTCACACCCCCGGCGCGGGAGACCTGGACCTGGGCTGTGCGCCACTCCGGCGGCAGGACACCCTCGTCGCCCTCGACCACATGCAGTTTGACCCCGTGGCCGCCTCGCGCCCCGGCCTGATCCAGCGCGGCCAGAAAGACCGGGATCAGGGCCTCAGCGCCATCACGGGTGGCGCAAAAGACGTTCAATGTGTTGCAGACCTTGCGGTCCAGGGAATGGAAGACCGCTGCAAACAGGCGTTCAGGGTCGGCGCTGGCGTCGGCCGCCATCCAGGCGCCGCCGGTCCCATGCAGGCTGACGGGCACGCCAGCCTGACGGGCGATACCGCCCAGCTGTGTCACGGCGGGGCCCGATCCCCTGGCCACCGCCAAGCCCAGGCGGGGGTCGCCAAACATGGCCCAGCCGGCCGCGTGCTCGGCCGAATCCACCAGCACGGCTGAGCCCGGCGGCAGGCCCGCCGCAGCGATAGCCGGGTCCAGGGCCTCGGCCACGATGGCCCGGGCGGTGCCCAGGGCGTCGGAGCCGATGCGGAAGACGACGCTGTTGCCGGCGCGCAGAACGCCGGTGGCGTCGGCGAACACGTTTGGCCGGCCCTCAAAGACAAAGGCCACCACCCCCAGGGCTGCGGAGAGCTGTTCAACCCGCCAGCCGGGATGGTCGATGGCCTCGATCACACGACCACGGGCCGGGGCCGAGTCACGCCAGGCCCTGAGGCCCGCGATCATATCGGCGCGCATGGCGGGGCTGACGGCCAGGCGTGTGGTGGAACGCCCCTTCTGCTGAGCGCGCGCGACGTCGGCGGCGTTGGCCTGGGCGATGGCGGTCCAGGCGGCCTCGTCGGCCAGGCGATCGGCGAAGGCGTCGAAGAAGGCGGTGATCTGGTCGTCGCTGACTTCGCCCATGCGGGCGAAGGCGGTCTGGGCGCGCCCGACGGCGTCGGCGGCGATCGCCTTCTGCGCGGCAGGCACATGCAACAGGGTCCCGGAGTCCTGCAGGACAATCAGTTGGTCGCCGGGCCGGAAGGCGCCGGCCAGTTCCGGACTGACCCGGGCCAGCCGGTCTCCCCCATAGGGGATGACCATGCCGGGGGTGAGCGCGGCGAGACACTCGTCGCCCTGGTCCTTCGCGTCCTGGTCCTTGCCGGGCCTCGCCCCGTCCATCATCACGATCCGTCAGTTATGCTCAGGATGAGGCTTACCTAGGCCCCTTTCGAAGGTCCGGCAATTCATCGGTTGGCCGAAGATCCCGACCTCAGGCCGGGGCGGGGACCAGCACCGCCAGGTCATCGGCGTGGATGACGGGGCCGGACGTATAGCCCAGCACCCCTTCAATGGCGTCGGAACGCAGGCCACAGATGCGTTCGGCCTCGATGGCGTCGTATCGGGTCAACCCTCGGGCGATCTCGGTTCCATCCCCCAGGCGGACACAGACGGCGTCACCCTTGCCAAAGCGGCCCTCTATTCCGCGGACCCCTGCGGCCAGCAGGCTTTTGCCGGCCTGCAGGGCCTGGGCCGCGCCCGCATCCACCAGAATCGACCCGGCCGGGGCGAGGGATCCTGCGATCCAGGCCTTATAGGCCGCGCCCGGGGTGACGGCGGGCTCGATGATCGTGGCCCGGGCGCCGTCCTCGACCGCTCCCAGGGGAGCGGGGCGCGATCCCAGGGTGATGAAGGTGGCGCAGCCCGCCGACTGGGCGATGCGGGCCGCCGCAAGCTTGGTGGCCATGCCGCCCGTGCCGACCCCGGCTCCGGCGTTGGCGCCCCCGGCCATGGCCTCGACCTCCGGAGTCAGCTGCGACAGGCGCGGAATGTGGACGGCGGCCGGGTCCCGGCGCGGGTCGGCGGTGTAAAGGCCATCGATGTCCGATAGCAGGACAAGGGCGTCAGCGCCGATCATCTGGGCCACCCGGGCGGCCAGGCGATCATTGTCGCCATAGCGAATCTCCTCGGTGACCACCGTGTCATTCTCATTGATGACAGGCACGATCCCCAGCTCCAGAAGGGTCTCCACCGTGGCGCGGGCGTTCAGCCACCGTCGGCGGACCTCGGTGTCGTCCCGGGTGAGCAGGATCTGCGCGGCCGACAGCCCGTGGGGCTCCAGGGCTTCCTCCCAGGCGCGCATCAGGGCCGACTGGCCCGCGGCGGCGGCGGCCTGCTTCTCCGGCAGGGTCAGGGCCCGGCGGGTGAGGCCCAGGCGCCGGCGGCCCAGGGCCACGGCGCCCGACGACACCACGAGGGTTTGCTGTCCCCGGGCGCGCAGCCGGGCGATATCCACAGCCAGGGCGTTCAGCCACGCGCGGTCGGGCGCCCCGTCGGCGCCGACCAGCAGGGCCGAGCCCACCTTGACCACGATGCGGCGCGCCAGGGCGAGTTCGGTCACGGGGTCCAGCCCTCATCAGGGCCGGCGACCGCAGCCTTTTCCTCGGCCCGGCGCTCGCGGACCTGGCCCCAGGCGGCCCGTAGCACCTCGGTCACCCCTTCGCCGGACACCCCGGAGATCAGGGCCGGGGCGTGGCCGGCGGCCGCCGTCAGTTCGGCGGCCTTGGCGGCGCGGGTCTCGTCATCCAGGGCGTCGACCTTGTTCAGGGCCAGGATCTCGCGCTTGTCCTCCAGGCCCTCGCCATAGGCGGTGAGCTCCTGACGGATCGTCCGATAGGCCTCGGCCACATCGTCCTGGGTGGCGTCGACGAGGTGGATCAGGACGGCGGTGCGTTCCACATGGCCGAGGAAGCGGGTGCCAAGGCCCGCGCCCTCCGAGGCGCCTTCGATCAGGCCCGGGATGTCGGCGATGACAAAGCGCTCATTGGTGGAGAGATCGACCACACCGAGATTGGGGGCCAGCGTGGTGAAGGGATAGTCGGCGATCTTCGGCTTGGCCGCTGACACCGCCGCCAGGAAGGTCGACTTGCCCGCATTGGGCAGGCCGACCAGGCCCACATCGGCGATCAGCTTCAGCCGCAGCCAGATCCAGCGTTCCTCGCCGTCCTGGCCGGGATTGGCGTGCCTTGGCGCCTGGTTGATCGGCCCCTTGAACCTGTCATTGCCCCAGCCACCGTTGCCGCCTTTCAGCAGCAGCAGGCGCTGGCCGGCCTGGTCCATATCGGCGATCAGGGTTTCCTTGTCTTCGTCCAGCACCTGGGTGCCGACGGGAACCTTCAGCACCACATCGGCGCCGGCGTGGCCATGGCGGTTGCGGCCCATGCCGTGCTCGCCGGTCTCGGCCTTGAAATGCTGCTGATAGCGGTAGTCGATCAGGGTGTTGAGGCCGTCCACCGCCTCGATCCAGACGTCGCCGCCCCGGCCGCCGTCGCCGCCGTCCGGTCCCCCGTACTCGATATACTTCTCTCGCCGGAAGGAGACGGCGCCG